>CAYUEH010000062.1:0-15261 GCA_964442465.1 uncultured Laspinema sp.
TAACTTATAATAACCTCACTCTGACTCAAGGGGATAATGGGGCGGTGATTTCTGTTGGAAATGAGGTCCTAGCTATCCTGAATGGGGTGAATATCGCAGTCCTTGACCAGCAGGATTTCTTTGAAGTGGTTTAGGTTGCTTCTGGGTCGTCGGGAGTTCCTCTCCTGAACCCTAAACCATGACCTAGATGATAAAAACCCGGGTTTTTTAAGAACTCGGGTTTCTGTCATTCAGGCGCGGCCCCCAAAAGATAGGTTAGGGGTATTGCAATTCTTGCCTGAATGCCTTATGCTAGGTCTAATAGAGATATTGACTATAATAAAATTATGGCAAGACATCCCATTATCAACAATAAGTTATCAAAGTCAACCACCCCTTGTCAATCCAACTTCCTTGGTTAAACAATCAGTTGACTAATTCAGTTAAGATTTCCCTAGAAAAGCCCAGGTTGAAGCACAAGGCCTTACGGCAAGTTACATGATCCAGGTATAATAGCACTATCGACTAACAATTAATGAGAAGATGCAGTCAACCAGTCCTTCCTTGACCAGCGATCGCGAATTTGTTCCCTGGTTACAACAACAACAAATTAGTCTGGGGTTTACCACCTATCAAACCAATTGGTTAGCGTTTCTAGGGGTTAATCCCGAAACGGGGGGCATTTCTGCACATCAGCGCCAATTTAATCGGGCGATGGGTTTATATTGTACTCCTGAAAGGCTTTATTTGAGTTCCAAATATCAGTTATGGCAGTTAGATAATATATTGCAACCGGGGCAATTGTATCAAGGCTATGACAAACTTTTTACGCCCCGAATTGCCTATACTACTGGGGATATTGATGTGCATGATGTGGCGGTGACTAAAACAGGTCAACCCATTTTTATCAGTACCTTATTAAATTGTGTGGCGACCGTGAGCGATCGCCATAGTTGTAAACCGCTATGGAAACCGCCATTTATCTCTAAAATTATTAATGAAGACCGCTGTCATTTGAATGGGTTGGCAATGGTGGATGGACAACCGGGTTATGTAACGGCTTGCAGTAGGTCAGATGTGGTGGATGGATGGCGCGATCGCCGCCGAGATGGTGGTGTGGCGATCGATATTGCCAGTCATGAAATTATCCTCACTGGATTAAGTATGCCTCATTCCCCAAGATTTTATCAAGGGAAATTATGGCTCTTAAATTCCGGATCGGGAGAGTTTGGCTATGTGGATTTAGGGTCAGGAAAATTTGAATCGGTGACCTTTTGTCCCGGATATGCCAGAGGGTTAGCATTTTGGCAAGATTATGCCATTGTCGGACTGTCTAAACCCCGTTCTGGGGATGGAACTTTTTCGGGTTTACTGTTAGAAGAGCGGTTGACCGAAAAAGATGCCGATGCCCGTTGTGGATTGCTGGTTATTGATTTAAAAACCGGGGGAATTATTCACTGGTTACGCATTGAAGGAACGATTACGGAATTATATGATGTGGGGGTATTACCAGGGACACAAAGACCGATGGCTTTGGGTTTTCAAACCGAGGAAATTGAGCAGTTAATTACCCTGGAACCTCTGAGTGATATTAGGGTAATGAGTGGAGATAACAAGGGCGATCGATCTGGGGCATTTTCTCAGGGGGGCGATCGACCGCCCATCACAAAATCCCTTTCCAAAAAAAACCAGAATTCACCCGATCGCTAACCCGGAAAATTTGCCCAAGCAATTCCCCTTTATCAACAAGTTTTAACCCCTGAACCGGATCATGTTTTACTGCTAACTAATTATGGTAAAGCCCTGCATGAACGGCCACCAAGAGGCAATTAGACCTCTTGCAAAATTATAAAAAGCCCCCCAGTAACTAAACATTTATTCCGCTGGCCTCCCCCTTGGGAAGGGGGACGGGAGGGGGATAATCAGGGGGGTTGGGGGGATCAATCCGGAATTTTGCAAGAGGTCTATTGATATCCTGGGTCGGGCAATTAAACTTAAACCCAATAACGAGCAATTATACTTTTGCCTAAGTCAATCGATGATTTATTGTAACCCTTGACAAATGTCAAGTCTTGTGATATAATGAATCACCAAAATTGCGAAGCCATTTACCACCGAGGGGATTGTTCTAACAATTTTTGGGCCGCAACCCGATCCAACCCTCGGGAGAAAAAATACCCCTGTCCATAATCGCAATGCAAGGACCAAAGTTGCACTAAATGTTGCTCTTTTTCCACCCCTTCTGCGGTGACGTACATTCCGAGATTATGGGCAAGGGTGGCGATCGCCCGAACAATTTCCGAACTTTCATTATCCCCCTCCATTCCCATCACAAACGATTTATCAATTTTCAAGGTATTAATCGGAAATTGAGCCAGATGAGACAGGGAAGAATATCCAGTCCCAAAATCATCGATGCACAAATGAATATTCCGCGCCCTCAATTGTTCCAGTAACTCTGCTGCTAATGCCGCATTTTCCATTAACACACTTTCAGTAATTTCCAACTTCAAACTACTCGGATCCAGATGGGTTTCTTCTAAAATGCGATCGATGCGCTCCAATAAATCCGGTTGTCCCAACTGCTGCCCCGACAAATTGACACTAATACTCAACAGTTCCGGTGTCTTAAATTGCTCATGCCACTGTTGCATTTGCAGGCAAGCTTCCCGCAACACCCATTCCCCCAAGGGTAAAATCAACCCCGTTTCTTCTGCAACCGGGATAAATTCCCCGGGATACACTAACCCGCGTTCGGGATGTTGCCAACGCACTAAGGCTTCAAATCCTGAGAGTAACCCCGTATCTAATGCCACAATCGGTTGATAATGGAGCAGGAATTCCGAGGGTTCTAAGTTGGGCAGACTGTCTGTTTGTTCTTCTAAACTCCGAGGGTCGCAGATGACTAAATGAGAGGCAGATTCAGTGATTGTTCTCGGGAGAAATTGGGGTTGAGGTCTAGGAGATTGGAGAGGCAAATCACCATTTTTAAGAATAGAGCGCCGCAAATCATTTTCTAAGTTTAACTGAGCCACGGCATTTTCTAACATTTGACTGTCAAATACTTCATATCGCGCTTTGCCTCGGGCTTTGGCGCGATACATGGCAATATCCGCATCCCGGAGTAAATCTTCGGGACGCTCATAGCCCAGGATGCTGGGTGCAATGCCCATACTCGCCGATGTAAAGACTTCATAACCTTTCAGATTAAAGGGGGAAATCAGTTCGGTTTGGATCTGTTCAGCCAGGGTGCGTGCCGTTTGAATATCCGGAATATGTTCGACTAAAATGGTAAATTCATCCCCCCCAAACCGAGCTAGAATATCACCAGCACCCACACAGTTTTGCAGGCGTTTGGCCAAAGCCACCAGCAGGCAATCCCCAATAAAATGCCCTAAACTGTCATTGACCACTTTAAATCGGTCTAAATCCAGAAAAATCACCGCAAACTGATAATCGGGTTGAACTTTGGCCCGATTTAAGGCAGAAGTGAGGCGGTTTAGGAAAAAGGCCCGATTCGGCAACCCGGTGAGACTATCATGCAGGGCTTCATGGCGTAATGTATCTTGGGCATTTTGGCGATCGGTGATGTCCATAACGTGAATATGCACAATATTGAGGGAGGGAATTGGGTGATACAACCAATAAAATAGCCGGTCCTGGACGAAGCGTTCCACCTGCCACCCAGATTTTCCCTGCTTGAGGGAGGTGACGACCAACTCCCGATGATTCCTGGGTAAAAAGCCGGTTACCAGTCCCAGGCGTAATTCTTCTAATACTCGTTCGGTGGCTGGATTGACGTAGACAATTTCTCCTTGAAAATCGCAGGCGAGGACGGGATTGGGGTTATATTTGGGAAAGGCAGCGAGGCGGATATTGGCTTCTTCCGTGGCTTTGCGATCGCTGATGTCGGTTTGAGAACCTGCCATGCGATAAGGCTTGCCCTCGCGATCGCGCACTGCCAGACCCCGAGACAGCATCCAACGATACTCTCCCTGGACATCTAACATCCGATGCTCACTTTTGAAGTGGGGGGTCACTCCAGCCAGATGATCGGCGATCGCCTGTTTCAGAGGGTTGATATCATCGGGATGAACTCGACTAAACCACTCTTCTGGAAAGTAAACCGAGTTATGCTCAGAAATATTCTCCCCATTTTCCACCTGATACCCCAGCAGGGATTTCCAACGCGGGGAAAAATACACCCGGTTGGTGAGCAAATTCCAATCCCACAGTCCATCATTCGCCCCAGCTACGGCTAAAACATAGCGTTCTTCACTCTCACACAAGGCCCGTTCCCGGTTTTGGCGGTCGATCGCTGCGGCTAAAACATTCGCGATCGCCTGGAGAAAGTGCAAATCCTCTAAATCAAACTGATGGCGTTCCGTACTATAAGCCGCCAAAACGCCATAAGGTTCCGTTTGTCCATGTACCAGCACTGTAACCCCACTGAGAATACCCCGTTCCAACAAAAAGGGCGAGGGAGTGAAACGGGTTTCCTCCTGGAAATTAGGAGACAAAATTGGTTCATTCATCCATAGGGTATAACCCTCTTGGGATTCTGTATTGACCCTGATGGTTACCGACTGGACGATCGCATCGTGACAACATCCCCCACCAGATTTTAACGCCAATTCCTGGCGATCGGGCAACAATTCCCACAAGCAACAACAATCACTATCCAGGGTATGCAGAACTTCTTCGGCTGCTTCTTCAATCAGACTCATCACATCCATCCCCGCCAGAGCCCACTGTCCTAACCCGGCAATCACCGCACTTTCCCGAGCGTGTGCGGCTAACAGTCGTTCGGTGCGCTTGCGTTCTTGCAGTTCCCGTTCCAAGGATGTCATATTCGCTTGCAACTGCTGTTCTAATTGATCGGCATGAAGGAGAATCGGACGAGTGAGGGGGTATAGCAAGAGGGCGATTACTCCCGTGCCCAAGAGCAATAAGACCACCGTAACCCCAACTAAAACCTGGATCTGCCGAAGACCTGCCTCTACATGAGTGGAGGAAAGTTGTACCATCACCACCCAGTTGCTACTGGGAATCGGCGCAACTGCCACTGCTTCCGAACCGGGAAAATGGCTGTTCAGGAATCGTACACCCCTTTGGTGAGTGATGTTCCGGTTCTGCAATCCCAAAAGCCGAGTCTTCGGTCCCAGGGGCATCAAACCGGCTTCATCGGTATAAGAGAGGAACGGTAGCAGGCGATCGATCTGCGCATTATTGATTCGTGCTACGGCAATTTCTAGGGATTGACCGGCAGAGACAAATTCCTGTAAAATTCTTTCGATTTCCGAGACGGTGAATAAGAATAAATCCGTCCCCTGGGACTCTTCTGAGGGCGGGTTAACTCGGGCTACAGTGACGAGCAAATAAGACGAGTTGCCGACTTGCAACGGCTGAAACGAGATGTTTTCAGGGGGATCCCCCACCAATTCCGACCCCAAAGCCTGGGGAATCTCCATTCCGAACTGGACCATCACCTCACCCTGGCGATCGAGCCGAGTGATCCCCACTATTTTTGGGGCTTGTTGGAGGGGATCTACCAACAGGGGGGAACTCAACGGCAACCCCTGGGTTAAATCCACCCCAAGGGATTGACTCGATGTTTCCAGAGTGTTGCTACTGGAAAGCTGTTCGGCGATCGTCGTCACCTGCCAGAAATACTGCTCTAGGGCTTGACTTTTCGTTTGAGCAGCTAGAAGGACCTGTTGTTGGCGGTCCTGGTTGAGATGATGGGAAAGAAAGCCGATGCTGACGATAGAAATGATTGCACCGATGGAGAGCATCCCCAATGCCGTATAAACCACCAGCGATCGCCGTAACCGTCCCGATAGGTTGCCATTTGCCACTGTTAATGCCCACCGTTGGAAAAGCAAGTGAATCTAAAGCCTCTCTCTCACCATAACCCTATCTATGCTCTTTAGTAAACCATGTTTGCCCGGGTTTGTCTGCACCGTTTGGGATTTTCCAAAACACAATTGAGGATTGTCCGAGGCAATAGACCCGAGTCCAGGATCCAAGAGTCATCAACTTCTCCAGGGGAAACGGCCAATGGCAGTCCAACCCCCTAGAGTTGTCAGAAAAGGTACTCCCAAAGACTGCACCGTCAAAATAAGTCCACCCTACCGGATTGTGATCCTAATTAGGAGTAATTATGACTACCATTTGCCGACTTAATTAAGGCGATCGGTCTTTTTCCTCATTTGTCTACCCCGGTTTTACCGCATCCGCTCCGGTTATACCCCATCGAGTTTTTAAAGCCGATTTACTTTTGGCCCTCACCGGCCAAGTTTTTTCCCGATAGCCGAATCATTGAATGGATCGGCTTTTTCAGACGACGAGAACCGGACTCCCTATTCTTCCCTCAACCACAAACGACATCCGCTCCCTCTGGCTCCTTTTCTCACTTTTAGTAAAGCCTGAAAGAAAATCTCGCCTAAATTTTGGTAAGAAGTAGAAGGAAACGCAGATCGAGGACCTCGGGATGATGGATGAATCCTATTTCCATTCCTGGGTTCTGACGGTTCAAGCTCAAGACAAAAGTAGTATCATTTGTCGCAACAGAGGCCAAATACCCGATCTCACCCCCTTGATCGGTTCGATGGGGATTTGAAGGCTAGCCCGGAGTTGGCCCCTATGAATCCGGTGACTCATTTTACCGATCCAGGATCAAGACACAGAAGGGACTGATAGATGCGCTAATTCTATGAACAGTCAGACCAACTCCTCCGGACTCAATCCTTCTGTACATTAGCCCGCCTAGGAGAGGCTTTGTTCCCATAGCCCAACCCTCAAGGGGACCAGGGTTGTTTGTCTAAAAAATTATTAGACTCCGCGCCATAATTACCATACAATAAAAGTTCTGTCAACACCCTATGGGGGGAAGCATCCAAGGTCTACGCTCTCAAATACCGTTCACAGATAGGGGAAAACTCACAGATGCCAGACTACTATCAACTTGAAAAACGCCTATGGGACGCGGCGGATCAATTGCGTGCCAATTCCAAACTCAAACCGTCGGAATATTCCCTGCCGGTACTAGGGTTAATTTTCCTGCGTTATGCTGACTATAAGTTTACCCAAGCCCTAGAGGGCGATCGCACCAGCGATCGCCCCATCGCGGAACGGGAACGGGTGTTATCCATTCCCCCCCAGGCGCGGTTTGAGTCCCTGCTGAAGCGACCGACAGAAGCCAATCTGGGGGACGAAATCAATAGTGCGATGCGGGCGATCGAAGCGGAAAATCCAGCCTTGAAAAACGTCCTCCCCAAAACTTACCACCGTCTGAGTAACGAAATCCTCCGACAACTGCTGACGGACTTTCATACCATCGCCTTGGATATCGAAGGGGATGCCTTTGGGCGAATTTATGAATACTTCCTCAGCAATTTTGCCATGAGTGAAGGACAAAAAGGCGGGGAATTTTTTACCCCGACCTCTTTAGTCAAACTGATTGTTGAAATTATCGAACCCTATCACGGACGGATTTTTGACCCAGCTTGCGGCAGCGGGGGAATGTTTGTCCAAAGTGCCTCCTTTGTGGAAAAACGCCAGAAAAATCCTAGCACTGACATCGGAATTTATGGACAAGAGAAAATTGCAGACAATGTTCGGCTTTGCTTGATGAACCTGGCTATCCACGGACTCACTGGAGATATTCGCCAGAGTAATACCTATTATGAAGATATCCATGATTGTGTGGGTCAATTCGATTTTGTCATGGCAAATCCTCCCTTTAATGTAGATAAAGTAGACAAAGAAAAAATTAAAGACGACCCCCGCTTTCCGTTGGGCTTACCTCGGGTTGATAATGCCAACTATTTGTGGATTCAATTATTTTATAGCGCATTAAATGCCAAGGGTCGTGCGGGTTTTGTCATGGCAAATTCCGCCAGTGATGCTCGCGGACTGGAGTTAGAAATTCGCAAAAAGCTGATTCACGAAGGGGTTTTAGAGGCGATCGTCGCTGTCGGTTCTCACTTTTTCTATAGTGTAGGGTTACCCTGTACACTCTGGTTCTTCGATCGCGACAAAGTGAATAACCACCGCAAAGATAAAGTGCTGTTTATCGACGCCCGTCAATTCTATCAGCACGTTTACCGTTCCCACCGCCAATTTAGCGACGAACAAATTCAATTTTTAGGGAATATTGTCCGAATGTATCGCGGACAATCGGTCGAACCTGTTGCAACTTTACCAGAACAGACTCGTTACAATCCTACGGTCCCTGCTTACGGGACTTTACCCAATTGGGAGGAAACGTTTCCTAACAATATCTATCGCGATGTTCCTGGTTTATGCCGAATCGCCATGATCTCAGAAATTGCAGAACAGTCTTATAGCTTGAATCCGGGCCGGTATGTGGGGATCGCCCCCAAACCTGAAGACGATTTTGATTTTAATGAAAAATTACAAGAACTCAATGACGAATTCGAGATGCTCACCGTGGAGGCGAGAGAACTAGAAGGGCGAATTTCTCAAACCATCGATCGCCTTTTAAAGGTGAACGAAAATGAATGAAAGAGCCAAAACCCTGACGACTTCCTCATTTCTATCATTTTTCCAGGACTACGAACTGCTTACCTCTAAATTCTGGTACTATACTGGCCAGTTAAAACCGTGAAACAAGGAAACAATTGGACGCAAAAAGAGATTGGCGAAGTCTGCCTTGTTGGAGATGGCACTCATGCTAAAATTAAAAGGCAAAATGAGGGTATTCTGTATTTAACCGCCAAAAATATTAAACCGGGCCGCTTAAAACTTTCCAAGGTTGACTGGATCTCAGAAGCAGATTTTGACCGTTATTTTTGTAAAATTACCCAATCGATTCGCAAGCCAGAAGCCGGGGATATCTTATTTGGGATCATTGGTAGTATTGGAGAACCCTATTTAGTCCAACCCGAGGACTTATTTGGGATTTCTAGCAGTCTGGCTATTTTAAGACCCAATCAGACCCTGATTTTGTCTACCTATCTTTATTACTGGGTGAAAGGTCCGATTTTCCAAAATGCGTTACAGGCCAGGAAAGCTGGAGTTGTTCAGTGTTATATCAGTTTGAATGCACTCAAAGGATTGCCCATCGCCTATCCAGATTTGGGTAGACAACAAAAAATAGCAGCTATTCTGACCGATTATGATGATTTAATTTCTAACAACCAACGGCGGATTAAGCTACTAGAACAGATGGCGCAAAGTATCTATCACGAGTGGTTTGCGAAATGGCAGTTTCCTAATTTGGAATGGCGGAAAGCAACGCCGGAAGAACAACAAGTGACCGGCCAGGACTTGTTTCCGGTGGGATGGGCGATCGCACCGATTGGTGAGGCGATCGAAACCATGAGCGGCGATACCCCAGCGAAGAAAAAGCCCGAATACTGGGCCAATGGCACATTAGTCTGGTACAGAACCACCGATTTAACCACTGCGGGAACGATGTTTGTTTCCAGTTCTACTCACAAAATTACCGAATTAGGGCAACAGCGCAGTAAAATCCGCACATTCCCCCCTTATTCGGTAATGATGACATCTCGCGCCACCATTGGCATTGTGGCAATTAATACCACCACGGCTTGTACCAACCAAGGATTTATTACTTGTATCCCCAACGAGCGGTTATCGGCTTACTATTTATATTTTTGGCTCAAGGAAAACCGCGATCGCATTTTTAACCTCGCATCAGGATTAATGTACCGCGAAATCAATCTCGGCTGGTTTCGCCAATTACCGATCGCCATTCCCGACGCCGCTACCCACCGTCAGTTTATCGAAACCCTCGACCCCCTCTGTCGGCAAATCGAAACCTTACAAGCCAAAACGACTAACCTCAAGTTAACTCGGGAGTTACTCTTGAGTAAATTACTCTCCGGTGAAATTGATGTTGAGTAGAGAACAGGTGACGGGATATCATTGGGTTTTAGGGTGCAACAAAAGCTAAACATACTCCAGGAAGATTCAAAAACGGCGAAAATAGAGGGGGGAGATGACCAAAAATATCTACTTTTCTTCAAAACATTACTCTCCCCAACCCATTAATCCCTAGAAATTAAGAGGATTGAAAAAACAATGCATGGAAAATACTCCCGCAGACCTCCAAATCTTCCTGTAATTTATTAAGTTTATCTTATCGGTTATTGGGCTTTATTTCCCGGGGGAAAATAATTATAAACTCCGACCCTTCCCCAATTTGAGAGATGACTTCAATTTCTCCTTGAAGAAGTTCAACAAGCTGGGAGACGATAGTCAATCCTAAGCCGGTACTGCCCTCAGCTTGTTTAGAAATCCCCTGGGCCACTCGGGAAAATGGCTGAAAAATTCGCTCTATATTTTCTGGAGCAATTCCGATGCCCGTATCCCTAATACCCAGCACCCATTTATCATCAGGAAGGCTTTCACAGATCACCGTAATCGAACCCGTTTCAGTGTAACGGACTGCATTACTCAGCAGATTGATTAAAATCTGCTGGAAGCGAGACAAATCGGTAACCACCTGCTCGGGAGCGCGATCGTTGCTCATAATAATTGCTAATTCTTTAGCTTCAGCCAGGGGTTCAATGGTTTCCATGGTAGTGGCAATGACCGAATTGAGATCAATTTTCATCAAGTTTAATTGAGTTTTTCCCGCATCAACCTGAGACAATTCCAGCGAATTATTAACCAGTTGGAGTAATTGTCGAGAAGCGCGCAGGACTCGCTCAATTCGCTCAATTGTGATCGAATCTTCTTCGGTTTTGGCTTGTTGTTGACGCAGGAGCAGTTGGGAATAAGCCATGATTGAATTTAAAGGTGTTTTGAGTTCATGGGCCAGTTGAGAAAAACTTTCTTGGCTCAGACTCAGTAACCGCGTTAATTCTTCATTATTATTAGTGATTTGCTGCTGAATATTTTCTAGCTTTCGGGTCCGCTCTTCTACAAATTGATGAAAGCAATAAGCACTAGCTTGGTCTATGACAGCATCAATAATCCGAAATGCTCGATAAGATTCAGCATTCGTTAATTCGAGGAGTTCATCTTTTAAGATAGAAAAAATAACCTGGCGCAAAATTCGATATTCTCGCGAAATTTCGGCGGCATCATAGCCATGCTCGAACCGATTGACTCCATGTTCTAAACTGGCTTGGGCCACTATTTCAAAATCATCTTCCTCTGATTCATTCAACGCTGTTGTCATCGCCTCCAAAACTTGCGGAATCAAATTAATTAGGGCGGGTTCAGACAAGTTTTTGGAATTTTCTATTTTAGTATCTAAACGTACTTTTAGTTTCCATCTGTTGAGAATTTCATCTATTTTACTGGCAAATGCTTGGCTGATAGTTTCCATAAAAGCTGAGTTAAGGGGTCTCACCATAGAGAGGGCAGTTCAGGGATGATAAACGGGAGGATTGGAGCCAAACGGGTTCAGGAAGCCAAAACAATTTAGCCGTGGGGTGGTAGGGGAGATCGCCAGGATAGCGATTGCTGGAATAACCATTGTACTTTTTGGAGTGTTATTGAAGCGCTATAGACAGAAACATCCCTGATTATTTTACAGGATATGGACCACTATGGCATAGTTTTCAGCCCGATCGCTCCAAACGGTTTCCTAGGGCTGCTCAACCGGCAACTCAAGCCCCACCCCTTATAAATCGGCAGTTTAGGAATCAGTCTCCAAGTCCTCATGATCAATATCCGACAATCATCAACCGCTAATGAGGGTCCTAACCACTCCCCATACAGCAGGCATCACCCCACGGGTTGTCAAAATGGCTCCGGTTGCATTTTGAAGGAATAAACCACTCAATATTACCCCCTGATTCACCCGGATTTCATGTTGATGGACCTGAGCAAACCGCCAGATTAAAGTGAATTTTTTATAGCGATCTTAAATAATTTTTCCCACCCTAAGTAAGCCAATTATTCATTCTATTTAAAAAGGTTTTACGGAACTATATCCTAGAAAGAATTCGATCATTTAATTAAATCCGAACCCAAGAGAGAGCAGATTGTCCGGGGGTTATATTTTTAGGGTTTTGAGGCAATCAGATTCTTCCTATCCCCCTTTCAGTTTATCCAAAAATCTGCTAAACTAGATAAAAACCAACCATGAACGGGGAGACCAATATGGTACAGAGTCAAACCTCGGAAATTCCTATCTTTCCCCCAGGCGATTTATGGAGTGAGGAGCCGCCATTGGAAAGTTATCGACACCTTAAACAACTGCTACTGCTTCTGGCTTGTTTAGAGGGGTTTTGGAAAAATCGCAATGATTTTTTTGTAGCCGCCAACATGAGCGTCTATTACAGTACCCGCCAGGGCAAATCGGAAGAGATGCGCGGACCGGATTTTTTCGTAGTTTTGAATACAGAACGCCGAGAGCGAAAAAGTTGGGTAATTTGGGAAGAAGAAGGAA
This sequence comes from uncultured Laspinema sp., assembly GCA_964442465.1. GTDB lineage: Bacteria > Cyanobacteriota > Cyanobacteriia > Cyanobacteriales > Laspinemataceae > Laspinema. Next base: position 12,374 of record CAYUEH010000062.1, read on the forward strand.
AATATCCGAACTTTATTATCGAAGTCCTCTCTGATAGTACGGCCAACACGGATCGGGGCTTTAAAAAACAGCTTTACCAAGATGTTTGGCGCACTCCCGATTATTTTTGGTTTGATCCCTATACTTTAGAGTTCCAGGGATTTCACCTAATGAACGGGGAATATCAAGCCATTGAGACCAATGAGCAAGGATGGCTTTGGAGTGAACAATTGCAGCTTTATTTAGGTATTGTAGAGGAAAAGCTGCGGTTTTTTACCCCAGAAGGGGAACTGGTGCTGACGCCAGAGGAAGAAGCTGATACCGAACGTGCTCGTGCTCAGAAGGCGATCGCCCAAGTTGATGCCGAACGTCAGCGTAGCGCTATCTTGCGGCAAAAGCTGCAAGAACTGGGCATCAATCCGGATGAGATTACTTAAGATTTGTCAAGGTTAAAGGTTCCGAAATACTCGGCATTCCGGAATTTTTAACCCTATTGAATCAGCCAATGATTAATTCCAAATTAATATGAACAAATATTTAAACTTTTTTAATCGTATTATTAAGGAGGGTAAAAATCAATTTAATTTTACAAATATTTTACAAGTTTTTAAAATACAGTTGGTAGATTCTATTTTGGAATCAAGACTGACGCAACTTTTGAGAATTAACCCTACAAGGTCGGGCGGTTAGTGTTAAAAATTGCATCAGTCATGTATTTTTGAGAGTGTTTTTCTTTAACCCAGTAAAATGGAATCTGTAATGGTTATTCTGGATTTGATGAACTGGCCTGTTTTACTGTTAGTCTTGGGGATTGCTACGGTCGTTATTCCCTTGGGATTGAATGTCTACGTTTATGCCGTGACTTACGGCGATCGCTATCGAGAAATCGAACAGGTTCCCCCGCAACCGATCGCCATTGTTTTTGGTGCCGGGGTTTGGGAGGATGGGAGTCCCACCCCGATGTTAGCCGCTCGCGTTCAAGCTGCGATCGATTTGTATAAACTCGGGCGCGTTCAGAAAATTTTGATGACTGGGGACAACTTCCATCCTCATTATGATGAAGTTCAAGCTATGTCCTCTTATGCAGAAAAACAGGGGATTCCAGTCACCGATATTCTCCTCGATCGCGCCGGATTGAACACTTATGATAGTTGTTACCGCGCTCAAACCCTGTTTGGCATTCAACAGGCAGTTTTAATTACCCAACGGTATCATCTCCCTCGGGCAGTTTATACGGGTCGTCAGATGGGAATTAAGGCAGTGGGTTTAGGAACCCCGGATTGGGGAATTTTCCGCACCGATTCGATGACTTACTATACTTTCCGGGAATTTCTCGCCGTTGTCAAAGCATTATGGCAGGTGCAGGTTACTCGACCGAAACCCCGGGTGCTCGGTTTTTTTGATGGAGGGAAATCAGGGGAATAGACGGGGGACTGTTGCCAAGAAGTCTGTCCAGCAGTTGCCCAAATTTTTCTTTATCCCATAAAAAAAGACGCGATCAACAAATTGAGTTGATTGCGTCTTTACCCCATATAATTTCTGGATGAATTCAGTCTTTTAGGGATACCGAACTGGAATTCCCAGGTTTCTTAAATACTCTTACATCGATGCCCTGGATTTTTCTGGAGTAAATAAAAACTTACGGATTTTTCTCATCCATTAGCCCCACCTGAGACCACAGTAGCTTAACCATCAGCGCTTTAGCAATGGCATTCAATTCTTCCGTTGATTCTGACTCGTCTGGGCCTAGGTTTGATTCGGGAGCCCCGGGGGAGGAGGCTTCATTGTCTTGGTGATCAAATTTGGATGAATCTTTTGGGTTCATGCTGCCGTTACCTTCGATGAGCAATTCGGATATCTGTTCTTACTATAAATCCATTTGTTGCTCTCAAATGCGATCGTCGTCTGACCCTGATGTGAACATTATCCCCAGGAGATGGCGATCGCGATCGCCATCTCCTGGGGATAGACAAGCCCCCTAAAAATTTACCATAAATATTCCCCACTATTATCTAAACAGAGTTAATTCTACCCGCCAGTTTTTCTGCTCAAACTGCTTACGAGAATAGGGAAATTCTTCCCCGCCTTCTAGCTTAATAATATAGTTTTGAAGTTCGGGAATATTTTCTACAACCAGAGGAAATTTACAGGTCATTTTAGAAAACCCAACTTGTAAAGGTTGCGGGGTCCCTCCCCCTAACACCCCGGTGGCGATCGGCTGGCGATTGCTATTTTGAATCACAACATTTGTCCCGGGATGAAGATATCTTTCTTGACTCTGAATGCAGGGATCTCCGGGTTCCGTAAATAGTATTTCTACATAACCCGTTAATTTTCCAGGTTGTGACTGGATAGAGTCTCCTGGGTTCATCACGTTTTTGGGACCCGGTGTAGCAAGGGGCATGAACCCGACTAAAAGTCCCCCGATCGCAAAAGCTCCCACTGTTCGTAAAATAGACAAGTTCACCGTCTTCATAAAGTTAGCATTAATTCCTGTTTGTTTTGAGGTTAATAAACCGATACCTGATGTTGGCCTTTTTTCAGAAATCTAATCAGCCTCTGCAAGCATCACCAATCTTGGGTCTGACTTCCGAATGCTGTCAGAAGTCTATATTTTTATTGTCACAGCCTTCCCTAAATTTTTTCATCGTTCTTAGGGGGGATTTTAGAAAATCTGTCAGGTATTCCTCTGTTTTTGGATATTTTCATCCGGATTTGGCTCAAACTTGTGTTATTTGAGGTTCAATGACCCTCTGATGACCATCTAGGGATTTAAGGGTATTCCAACAAATAAAATCTTCTCGGAGAGATCCCCCTTTCCCCCCCTGATTATCCCCCTCCCGTCCCCCTTCCCAAGGGGGACGGGAGGGGGATCTCCGGGGGACGGGAGGGGGATCTCAGGGGGGGAA
>CAYUEH010000063.1:0-15180 GCA_964442465.1 uncultured Laspinema sp.
GGTGAAACTGCGATCGCCTCTGCTGCGTCTAGTTGCACCAACTGTTTAGAACCTCTCAAATTAATTATGTTTAGAAAACCTAAAATCATTGCGACAATTCTCCTGGCATTTGCGATCGCCGTGGCGGTCCATTGGATTGGGTTTAATCGCCCAAACTTCGCCCAATCCCCTATCCCAGAAACCCCCATTGCTGCCAACTCCCTGCAATTAGCCCCTCCGATTGACTGTACCTTAGACGAGGATTGCTTTATTTTGCTGTATCCCGATCGCGACCCCGGACCGGGAGAAGTGGATTTCGGTTGTGGGAGGCAAACCTATGATGGTCACAAAGGCACCGATTTCGGCATTGCCAACACCGATAAAATGAATGCCGGGGTTGCGGTGATGGCGTCGGCACCGGGTAAGGTTTTGCGGGTCCGGGATGGGGTTAGCGATCGCCTGATTACGGACCCGCAGCAAGTGGCAGCACTGGAAGGGCGAGAATGTGGCAATGGGGTGTTTATCGAACATGGCAATGGGTGGGAAACCCAATACTGTCATCTCCGCAATGGTAGCGTGGTTGTCCGTCCCGGGATGGAGGTGGATACGGGAACGGTTTTAGGCATGGTGGGCGCTTCTGGGGCGGCATCCTTCCCTCACGTTCATATTACCGCTTTGTATGAAGGACAGGTGGTTGACCCGTTTGTGGGACCGGAAGCGGGTCCCGGTTGTCAGGTGTCGCGGAGTCCGATTTGGACGGTTCCTCTGGATTATACACCCACGGGGGCGATCGATGCCGGTTTTGCGGATACGCCTCCGGACATGGATGCGTTGTGGGAAGGGGGATTTCCTCAAAGTGAGCTATCCACAGATATTCCGGCCCTGTTGTTCTGGGTACATACTTATGGGGTGTTACCGGGGGACAGTTATCGGTTTAAGTTGATTGCACCGAATGGAGAGACGATCGCGGAAGATACCAAGGAAATCAATTCTCCGAGTAAAACCTGGATGGGTTTTGTGGGTAAACGCAACAATCCCGATCGCCCTATCATACCGGGGGTTTGGCGAGGGGAGTATCAACTCACCCGAGGCGGTGAGATTCTGGTGGATCTCGTTCGGGAAATTGAGGTGATGTAAGGTATAATCTCGTGTCATGGCTCTGCCATGACACGGGCCAATTGCGGCTCTGCCGCCTGGTACGGGGCTGGAGGCAGAGCCTCCAAGAGTGCGTGACTCGGCAGAGCCAAGTCACGAGCAATGTGAGGTAAGTATATAATGGTATTTGGGGGGACTGGAGGCAGAGCCTCCAAGAGTGCGTGACTCGGCAGAGCCAAGTCACGAGTATATATAGGATTACGGTACGCGGGTGGTTTTGCTATTTTTCGCTCATCGCTTCTATCCCTATCCAATCTTTAGGAACACCCTGTTGAATATATTTCTCACATCGCTGCAAATAGAGAAGCGCCGCCCGATCGCTGGGGTTAAGGGTGAGAATTTGCTGAAATAGGGTTTGGGATTGCTCGAAATTGCCTTCTTGATAACAGGCGATCGCCAGTTCAAACTGGGCTAAGGTTTTGCTTTTGAGTTCGATGCAGTCGTGGGGTTCGGAATTGTAAATTTCAAAGACAGCCACACTGACTTTTTTGCCTTTGACTTGGACGCGATCTAAGAATCGATATTGATAGAACTCTCGGTTTTCCAGTTTATTTAAGGTATCTTCACTAATTAAAATCGCCGAACCATATTGTTTAGTTAATCCTTCTAATCGGGAGGCTAAATTGACCGCATCGGAAATCACCGTACTTTCCATCCGTTCGGCTTCGCCAATGGTTCCTAACATTAAACTGCCGGTATGCAAGCCGATACCGATTTGAATGGGGACTTGTCCGTTTTCCTGGCGATGTTCGTTAAATAACTTGACTTGATGTTGCATGGCGATCGCCCCGGATACGGCATCGTCGGCAGAGTTGGGGAAGAGGGCCATAATCGCATCGCCAATATATTTATCGATGAATCCGTTGCGATCGCGGATAATCGGACTGACTCGACTTAAGTAACTATTAATAAAATGAAAGGTTTCTTCTGGGGACATTTCCTCGGATAGGCTGGTGAAATCCCTTATATCCGAAAATAAAACGGTCATTTCTTTTTTGATATGATTGCCCAATTTCACATCTACGATACTTTCTTGGCCGAGAAAATGCAAAAAGTCATGGGGAACAAATCTGCCATAAGCCGCATTGATTTTAGCCAGACGAATATGAGTTTTAATCCGAGTCAGTAGTTCGTTTTTATTAAAGGGTTTCATTAAATAATCATTGGCCCCGGCGCTAAATCCTTCTACGAGGTCCGAGACTTGATTTTTGGCGGTAAGCATGACAATCGGGAGGTCGATCGCGGGATATTTTTCCCGAACTTTTTCGCAGACTTCATATCCAGTCATCCGAGGCATCATGACATCGAGAAGGATTAAGTCGGGCTTAAATCCATTTTCAATAATTTCTAGGGCTTTTGGACCATTTGCGGCGCGGGTAATGGCATAATTTTGTAGGGAGAGGGTATTGGCGAGCACTTGCAGGTTGATGGGTTCATCATCGACGATTAAGATTTTGAATTCTGCATCCTCACTGATATAAATTTCCGTGGCTAAAACGGGGTTATTAACAGAGGGCTGTTGACTCACCGGATCCGGGGTCCGGTTGATGGGTTCGGGACGAACGACGGGGGGTTTGGCGGGGGTGACGGGGGCGGTTGTTCGGGGTAAGGTAAAGGTAAAGCGTGACCCTTTTCCGACTTCCGATTCAACCTCAATGATGCCGTGATGTAATTCGATGAGTTGCTTGGCGATCGCCAATCCTAATCCAGTTCCACCATATTCTCGGGCGGTGGAACCATCGGCTTGTTCAAAGGATTCAAAAATGCGACTGAGTTTGTCTTGGGGAATGCCAATTCCGGTATCGGTGACGGTAATGGCTACCAAGTCTTCTACAATTTTAGCTGAAACTTCAACCAAGCCGGATTCGGTGAATTTGATGCCATTTCCGATGAGGTTATGGAGGATTTGCTGCACCCGATTTTCATCGGCATTGATGGCGATAAAGTCCGGGGGAATGGCATTAATCAGTTGTAAGTCTTTGTCGCCAATTAGGGGTTTGCTCAGGTTGAGGACGACTTGGGCGATCGCCCGCAAATCCAAGGGTTTGAGTTGCAGTTCGATACTTTTATGTTTGAGTTGAGAAAAATCCAGGATATCATTGACTAAATGGGATAACCGGCGACCACTGGTGGTGATGGTTTCTAAGTTAAAAATGGTCGAGGGTGATAAGGGGCCGGTCACCCCATCAATTAAGGAATCGGCAATGCCAATAATCCCATTCAGGGGAGTGCGGAGTTCATGGGAGGTATTGGCGAGAAATTCATCTTTGAGTCCATCCAGGCGTTTGAGTTCTTGATTTTTTTCTTCTAAGGTTTTGGCATATTCAGCTAATTGCTGATAGGATAATTTGAGGTTACTCCAGAGGGTATAACCGCTGCTGAATACCCCTGCACTGACGAGGGCTAAGACGGGGGTGAAGACGGGAATTAACCAACCGGATAAAAAGGCGAGGTAGGAACTACCAATTATAACCACAGCCCCGAGGAGAATTCCCGGACCGGACCATCGGGTTTTTAGCCAGAGGGAACCGAGGAGGGCGCTATATCCCGAACTGATAAAAATTAACCCCCATTTGAAGGATTTGGGGGTGGCATAGAGCATCGGACGATTGTCGAGGGCGCTACTTAAAATTTGGCTGGTTAAATTGGCATGAATGACCACTCCGGGCATTAATTCGGGGATGCCAAACAGGGTATTGGTATAGGGGGTTTGAAAGGAGTCATTCAGACTGGGGGCGGCGGCACCAATGAAGATGATGCGATCGCGGAAGAAATCCGGGGGAATGCGATTTTCCAACACCTCGGTGAGGGAAATGTGAGGAAAGCGATCGAGTTTACCGCGATAGTTGACTAAAATTTGATAGCCACCCCCATCTCGTTTACTATATTCTCCCTCGTTGCCGGTGAGAGGAATAAATGTAGCTTGACCCAGTTGATAAATGGATTTGGCTTCATCGGCCACTGCTAATTGAATGCCTTCGGTTTCTAGATATTTTAAGGCCAAAAGGGTGGCAAATCCTTCCAGTAATGTCCCATCGGGTTTCCCCACCAAAACCAGACCCCGACGGATTTTGCCATCGCGATCGAGTAACATATCGTTGGAGGAGACTTGTCCGAGTTCTGCTAATCGGGGCGAGGGGGCAATGGGGTTTCCGGCTACTTTTTGTACCCCAATGAGATTGGGGGTGACGTTAAAGAGGGCATTTAATGCTTCATGACCCGGTTCTACGGGCAAATCCCGATAAAGATCTAATCCAATTAATCGCGGGTTTTGAGCGTTGATATTTTGGATTAATTGGGTCATGATGCGATCGCTCATCGGCCATTGTTGGACATACTTGATATCCGGTTCATTAATGGTCACAATGACAATTCGCGAGTCTACGGGTTCTGGGGGACGCAGGCGAAACCAGGTATCCAGGGCAGCCCATTCAAATAGGTGCAGAAAACCGGCGCTACTCAAGGCAACAATCACCCCAGCAACTGCTGGAGTGATCAGGATTGGGCCACGCCACCCGCCGATTTTTTGCTGCAACTGTTGCCACATAGTTTGCTCGAACCCTGTCCGGTTTCAAAAGAAAGAGAGATACACCCGTTGGCAATTTCCCCTCGTTAGGGTGAGGGTTGGAGTATCACAGGAGTCGTCGCGATCGCCTCTAGTCCGACTTGTCCGAGGAGATTGTGCCACTCTTCAGCTAAAGTGAGATTATCCGGCTGGTTGATTTGGGCAACGGCTAAGGTGGTGAGGGTATCGTACCAGACCCCGGCTTCTGCATAAGCCGTGGCCAAGGAGAGGGCCTCTAGGTCCGGTGCCGTGGGGATAGCTGCAACGCGCTTCACCCATCCCGTGACGCTATAACTATCCGGTTGCAACTTCCCACTGGCATCTAAGGGGACGAAGAACCAGAGATAGTCGGTATCAATTTCCAGTTCCGGTGCAGTTTCCGGCAGGGTGAAACTGACAATTGATCCACCCCCGTTGAGTTCCAAAGTGGTTTGGTAGTGATGATTGCCGTCTTGATCTTGGATACTGAAAAAGACTTTTTCCGTTGCAGTCGGCGGCACATACACAAAGAAAGTGGGACGGGGGGACATAGTGCGTCCATGTTGGGTTGCGGGTAGCAAGGCGATCGCTTCTAGCCCCTGACCCTCCGGGCTGAGGGTCTCTTGATCCCCTCGGCTGCCGCCACTGACACTGGTGGGAGGGGCCGCGTCCCCAGGAGGGGCAAATCTCACGTTCCCGCGAGTGCCTCCCCCCACGCTGGTGGCGGGGGCAGATTCCCCAGGAGGGGCAAATCTCACGTTCCCGCGAGTGCCTCCCCCCACGCTGGTGGCGGGTACTGGGTCGCCCGGGGGTTTAAATTGTAGGCTAATCAAGGCTGGGACTTTGACCGCTTCCCCTTGGACGGGTTGGACCCAAGCCGATAGGGCCACTACCCCGGCGAGGGTGGCAAACATGAAGTTGGGAATAACAATGCGTGGCGGATGGTTCATGGGGACACCTCATCAGTTTGGGGAAAACAATAGAACAGTAGCAACCCTTAAAAACCCGGTTCATAACCAATTTCCGACTAAAATAAACGCCGACCAATAATAGGGATGTTTATGCAAGGGGTCGTTTAATAGGGCCAATTGAGCTTGGCGTAACGCCTCCGCTTTCGTCATTCCTGCCTCGGATCGGGTTAATTGGCGATAAAATTCGCTCATTAAATCAGCGGTGGATTGGTCGTGAACGGACCAGAGACTAGCCAGGGTGCTGCGAGCTCCGGAACGGAGTGCAAATCCTGCTAAACCGAGTGTAGCACGTTTGTCTCCCGTTGCGGTTTGACAAGCACTCATGACTAAAAGTTCAATGGGTTTGAGAATCCCTAAGCGTTGCTTATTGAAAAACTTATCGAAATCTTTAATAAAAATTCGCCCCTCCCAGGTTAGGAGAAAAGTTTCCTCGGGATTAGAACTAAATTGTCCGTGGGTGGCTAAGTGAATAATCGGGTAGGAGTTGCGATTAAGTTGGGCCTCAAATTGGTCCCGGGTAAATTGGCGATCGAGCAATGTATCTCCGGGCACTTCCTGGGTAATTTGTTGGAATTCTTGGGCGACTCCGGGGAGGGGGGAAAATCCTTGTCGCCCTTCGGTTAATCCGGCGGTGAGGGCGGTGAGTTTTTCTGTGGTAAGTCCTTGGGGAAACAGTTGTAACCCGGGACTGAGGGCGGTATTATAGGTTTCAATCAAATAGCGGCTGCCGTCATACAGGGCGGCGAGGGGAATGGACGCGAAACCGCCATCGGGAATAAATACGAGGGTTGCAATCTCACTTTCGGCTAAATCTGCGGCGGCGGGTCGAATCAGCCAGTCATAGACTTGGGCGGACAGGCGCAAGCGTTCCAAGGCGGAATAGCCGGGGTGCATGGCCGATCGCAGGTCTTCGAGGGTGGCTTCGATGCGACGGCCACTCAGGGGAGTCGTATAGTGGCGCAAGGGCTGATCCGGCAAGGAGAGAATCACTTCCAGGCGATCGGGTAAGACAATGGGATAAATGGCCGCCGCTTGGGTATCAATTTCCTCTAATTGCACCGGCTGCACATCTAAACAAGCCTCTCGGAAAAAGTTGTCTAATTCAGCAATTTGCAAGGCTTCCATGACTTGTCTAGCCTGTTCAATGTCTTCGGGAGTGGCATCGGGTTGGAGGAGTAAACTCACCAGTTCGCGATAGACGGGTTCTACACTTTCTTTGAAATCAAACTGAAGGTCCGGAGAAATGGCTACTAAGTCTCGGCGCAAGTTTTTTAAGGTTCCTAAGGCGATCTGATACGCTGTGAGAGCCCGTTGGAGTTGTTGCTGTTGGGTGAAAATCTGACCCAGTTGCCAAGCGGCAGGGGCGATAATTTCATCGGCTTGGATGGACTGGGCGATTTGGAGGGCTTTTTCTGTCAGGGTTTCGGCCTCTGTCCACTGTTCGGATTGGCGGTAAAGCTGCCCCAGTTGGGTGAGGGCGTAGGCTTGCGATCGCCCATCTTGCAGGTCCTGGGCGATCGCAATGGCTTCGGCTAACCCTTGGGCAATTTCGGGCAAATCTTCCCCCATTTTGCTCCAACTGGCGGCAAAATTAACTCGGGCATAGAGGGCGGCTTGACTCGGGGTAAGGGTTGCCAAGTGCGATTGCAGTTGGGGGCGTAATTGGCGGGCGGCATCCCGGTCACCCAGGGCGATGAACAGGCTAAACTGGTTGAGTTGAGCTTGCGATCGCGTTAAGGGGTCGGTGGCTAATTGTTCCGCTTGTTGATAGTAGGCTAGGGCAATATCATGGCGGTCTAAATACCGGGCGATGTTGCCGATATTGAGTAAGGTGGCGCTGGTATCTCCTGGGGATTGGAGGCGATCGCTGACTCGCCAACTCTGTTCTAATACCGCTTGGGATTGTTCTAAATCCCCGATGGTTTGGAGGGCAACTCCCAAACTCCGTAATCCATCGGCTTTCAAAAGGGTATCCGGTTGTCGATCTAATTCGACAATCCATTGTTCTAACAAAGTGCGAGCGCGGCGATACTGCCCCAAGGATTGCAGGGCTTGGGCTTGGTTGATCGAACTCCCTAACTTCCCAATGTCATCTCCCGCGCGATCGTAGGTGGTGGAGGCTTGTCTCCAGGTGTCTAAGGCGGCTTGAGGCTGTCCAGCAGCCAGTTCCAGAATGCCTCGGGTATTGAGGGCTTGGGCGAGAATCGCCAACCCGGTGGAGGGCAGAGGCTCAACCTGTTGCAGGAGTTCCAAACTCTGGGTGATGGCGGTGGCGGCTTGGGCCCGGCGGCCTAACTTATGATAAGCTAAAGTCAGATAAGTGAGGGTTTGGGCTTGGTTTAACGGGGCGAGGCGATCGGTATAAATGGCTGATGCCTCTTCCCATAACTTTATGGCCTCTAGGAATTGTCCCTGTTGATAGTGGTTTGTGCCACGTTCCACGAATTCGCTAGGATCCGGGGGGCGGTCATTGGTGATTTGTCCTGGGTCATTTGTCCTGGGTGGATGGGGGGTGGCTGGATGGGGGGGGATGATGAGGAAGAACGTGAGAATAGTGAGGAAAGCAAGAAGAGTGAGACGGAGGATTTGTCGGATTTGACGGGCATGGAGATAGGTTGTGACTGTTTTGATCATGGCTATTGTGCCTCCCCGATGGGTGCAGTGGGTGAGAAAGGACAGGGCGGGAGGCGATCGCCCTTCATTGCCGGTAAAGTAGCAATTAAGGCGATGTTCCCCTCCTGATTGATCCGCCATTCGGTTGCTTCTAATAACGGTGGTAAGGGTTGCGATCGCCCCTGGATAACAGTCTGCTGATTCGGAGTCATCTCCGGGGAAAATTGGCGCAAATCCTCCCAAATGGTTTGACCCCGGATGGTGTTTTTGGGGTCTTCCGGTAATCCGCCCCGTCCAACAATGGTAAACGAATTTCCGTCCCCTGCCACACAACCAACGGTAACTTGATTCGCCGGATCTGAAAGCTGCTGGGATAATTCTACTAACCCCGAACCCGGTTCTACTTCGGGAGTAGATAATATCACATTGCCAGATACTCCTAATTCAGAACTCGCCGTGATATCACTTCGGGAGGTGGGTTCTGTTCTAAATTCTAATCCGAGAATCCCTTCAGCAATCAGTTGAATATTGCCCCCATCCCCTTCAAAGGCATTCGCGGTAATATCACTATTTTCTGTCGGAAATGCCAGAATAACCGGGGCGACAATATTAATATTCCCCCCATCGCCACCGGCCCCGGAGGTTCCCGCTGTAGCTGTGATTTGACTGCCTCGACGCATCAGGAGACGACGGTTTAATTCTAGTCGCAAATTCCCCCCTTGAGAGGATGTAGTTTGCCCGGTAATAAATGACTGATTATCTAACAGTAAACTCCCCCCGTGAAGTTCGACATTTCCCCCGATTCCTTCCGTGGCGCTACTGGTGGTAATCGTACTATTATCCAAGCTAATCCGATCCTGAACTTGAATCCTGACTTGTCCCCCATCTCCTTGTCCCTCAGTTTTCGCACTGATTTGAGAACGGTTCAGTAATGAAAGGACGCGGGCATTAATATTCACCTCTCCCCCATCCCCCACTGCGGTTGATTGCACACTACTATCAATTGAACCCTCAGATACCACAATTTCTCCTGCTTGAATATTCACACTTCCGGCATTGCCAATGCCTTGGGTAAAACTGGAAATTGCTGCCCCATCATCCATCAAAATCCGGGGAGTAATCAGGGTAATATTCCCGGCATTTCCTCGCCCAGTTCCTCGGATGCGACTCCAGATAAATGAACCCCGTTGATTGGGTCCTAAGCGGGTTAAGGTCACCCCTTCTCGGGCCTGAATTGTAATTGGTCCTGCATCTCCTTCTCCATAGCTAGTGGAATTAATTCCCCCCCCATCTCCCAGAATCAATTCTCCCGTATTTAGCTCAATTCCAGCGGCATTACCGACGGAAGAAGGACCTCCAACCAAGTTTAAAATTCGACTTTCAATATTGTTCAAATTTCCGGTAACTACCAGGCGATCGCGCGCGTTAATCCTCACCTGTCCCGCATTCCCACTCAGATAAGTGCTATTATTAATAATGCTGCCATTGAGTAAATTAACGCTTTCCGCATCAATTTGAATATCTCCCGTATGCCCGGATCCAAAATTACTGAGATTGAGAATCCCGTTATTGTTCAGCGTCAAGGATTCCGCTACAGCAAAAATGCTCCCGGCACTCCCACTGCCTCGGGTGATATTGGCAACGTTAGCGCGATTCATGTCTACTGAATTAGCGACTAAACTAATATCTCCCCCTTGTCCAGTTCCGAAGGTGGTAGACAGAATTTGTCCTGGGGAACTCCCCTGCAAACTCCCGGTATGGATTCGGATATTGCCACTGTTTCCCGCAGTCCGAGTCAGAGAAACTATCCCACTACTGCCGCCATAATTGGGATTGAAATTACCCAAGGCAATGGTTTCTTGAGGTAACTCCATATTCATTCCGGGATATTCCAAGGAAATATGTAACCGATAGGTATCTCCTACATCAATTTTATCCCCTTCTAGGAGTTCTACGGGATGGGGAACTGTATCAAATTCCCCAATCCCAATCACATAAGTGCCTGGATCTAAACGATTCATTGAAATATAGGAATCTTGTTCCACTGTACTTCCTAATGCCCCATCATTAATACTAGAGTCATCATTCAGGTCAATAATCTCTCCCGTCCATCGGTCAAATAGAAACAGTTCTGAATCAAAGCTGCCGGGAATATCCTGATATCCATCGCCCCCATCCATATCAAAAATAGCCCGTCCCGGTGCAACAACGCTAAAAGAAAAATAATCAAACCTCTCGGTTGCTGGGGCAAACACTGTATTGCCACTCCGGATTTCATCCGCTGTTCGGTCCACAGTAACCGAGGGAATTCCCCCAGGACCCGATGCTTCGATTTCTGGATTAAAATTCCGGGTAAATTCTAAGTCATCCAGATTAAAAATATGCACCTCTTTTTCGTCAAATGGAGAGTCTAAAAACCGCCGACTATTTCCAGCAATGGTGACGCTTTCTGTGGCGGTTACTGTGATATTTCCCCCGGGTCCGGTATGGGTGGCAAGGGTAATGATTTGTCCGCCAGTTTCTAGGAATAAAGTATCCACATTGACTTCAATATCGCCGCCCGGTTGATGACTCTCGGTAACCGTGGCAATAAATCCGCGATCGCGCAACCGAACATCCCCCAAAGGATTATGAACATCATTAATCCTAATCGGTCCACTCCCTCCACTCTCCACCCCTTGGGATTGAGAAAGAATTCCACTAAATAACCCATCGGGACTAAACCCAGAAATCTCTAAAACCGGGGTCTTAATCTGAATCTGTCCAGCGGGTCCAATTCCTGCTGTCTCCGTGGTTATTCTCCCCCCGGAGGTGAGATGGACTGAATTCCCCGTCACCTGAATATTTCCCCCAGTTCCTAATGCTCCCAATGGGACTAAATTGCTCATCAAACTGCGCTCACTCAGGCGGATATCCCCCCAGGCATTGACGCGAATATCTCCGGCTCTGGACCCAATTTCACCCCCATTCAGCGGCAGTCCAGAGAGCAACTGAGACCCCCCGCTTAGGGTGATATGATTCCCCTGAACCTGAATACTCCCATTGCTGCCGGTGACATCTACGATCGCCCCATTCGTGAGGGTCACATCCGCCCCAATTCTGGTTTGAGAAAACTCGGGGATGGTATTTTCTAGGGCAATTTCTCCGGAACTGATTCCCGCCAAGGTAATGTTACCCAAGGGGGCAAGTAGCTGTCCCCCGTTCATGCTCACATTCCCGCCTAAAATGGCTAAATTGCGTTGTTGGGCAACTTCTAAGCGAGACCCTTCTAGGGTGATATTTCCGACGGTTGGACCATATTGTAATCCGATAGGAACTGCCACGGTGAGGAGGGGGGATTCGGTGGGATTGGTAGCACTAAAGAGAAGGCGATCGCTAAACTGGATCGCCTCTGCGGTAGATAGCACAAATGACCCGCCAATATCCAACCTAGCATGGGGACCCAAAACAATCCCATTCGGATTGATTAAAAATAGATTGCTGTTTCCATTGGCGCGAATTAACCCATCAATATTGGATAAATTGCTGCCGGTAATTCTGCTAATAATATGGAGAATATCCGGGCTATTATTAAAATAGGCTTCACTCCCCGTGGGAACCGAAAACTCCGTAAAACTATGAAATAAATTTCCCCCGGCAGCGGTTCCCCCTTCAATAGTGAAACCGGTCTCTTGATTGATGACTTGGGAGGGATTGGGTAAGGTGCGATCGGGGACAATTTGCCCTTGAACTGGATTGACCAGTCCCCCTCCAGCAAGGGACAAAAATAGGGCGGTGACCCCGGTCCTAGACCACCGATGTTTTAGAATTCCGCTTGCTCGTTTTGCCTTGAACATGGTTTTGATAGACCCCATCGGTTAGCTGTAATTTTAAACCCTATGCTCCGAGATTTTTGGACCTCTCTGGCGATCTAAAAGGTCAAAGTGAGACCCCCCCCATCGAATTCAAGGACTTTCACCATGCAGGGCATTCTCTGGTCCCCTAGGCGGCGATCGCCTCAGTTTATAGCCAACCCAAGTAGAACTGATGGACTTGAACAACAAAAAGGTTGCGAAACCTGTAAGCTAGGGGGTAAATTTGTGAAATAATTGTAAAAATGCAAGGATTACAGTTTCATAGAGGTTAAAAAATAAGCATGACGACAAAGATTCCATCCGCACCAGCAAAGACGCCTGCATTTTGTGAGGGCATTCAATATTTTGGCGAACAGTGGCCGGATTTTGACCGTTACGGCAAAGAACCGGCGATCGCCACGGGGAAAACCGCGATCGCCTCACCCCCGGATCGCGCCGCTGCCTACCAGACCCTCCTCGCTGCCGACGCCCTACGCTACCTGATCCTCCAAGTCACCGCGTCGAAAGCCTCCGGACACCCGGGCGGATTTGCCAGCGTTGCCGAGGGAATCGCCGCCCTCGTGATGCTCGGTCATAAAAATATTATCACCGAAGTCGGACACCATGCCCCAGGCTTCTACAGTAATATGTTCCTCGATCGCTCCTTAGAGCAAATGGGCATTCATACCGTCCAACAAATGCGCGATCGCTTCCGGGAACACAAAGGACTCCTGGGACACCTCTCCGGACAAATTCCCGGACTCCTCAACCCCGCTGGACCCCTAGGACAAGGGCAGCATTTCGCCATGGCAGGGGCACTCCTGCATCCCGATATCCTATTCCCCGTCACCATCGGCGATGGCGGCATCGGCGAACCCTACGTCATGAGTAGCATGGCGCATTTCCACACCGCCTACCCCGAAGTCACCAACTTCCTTCCCATCCTAGTGTGGAACGGATATTCTCAGGAACATCACAGCATGGTGTCCACCAAACCCAACCAAGAGATGATTGAATACTGGGAAGGCAACGGTTTCCAGGAAATCATCCTCGTCAACGCCAAAGACTACGACGATGCCAACCAACCCGGGGAATATGTCGATAGCACTGCCTTTTCCTTCGAGAAACGGCTAGAATTTGCCCAAGCAGTGATTGAAGCGACGGACAAAGCGGCCAAATCCGCCCTGGGAGGCAAACTCACCGTCCTGATTATCAAACAACTCAAAGGGGCTGGGGTCCATGCCCGTGGGGCCAAATCCCATAACCTGTATGGACATCACACCCTGGATAACGAAGACATCATCAGCGCCCTCAAAACCCGTTCCCTGAGTCCCGAAGCGTGGCAACTGGTTCGGACCAACTTTGAACGGGCTGCTGGGGGACCTGCCGCCAGTATTGTCAAAACCGAGTTTGAGTTAGCGTTGCCGGAATTAGGCAAACTTCCCCTTAAGGAATATGCGACTGGGGAAAAGCAAGTTGCCACCACCGCAATGGGAGAACTGGTTGCCGCCGTCGGCAAAAAAGACCCCAAATTTGTGATCACCAACGCCGATGGTAACGCCGCTTCCGGCATCAACAACATCAACGTTGCTCTCAAAATTATTCACCCCACCGCTGACGATACCTATTTCCAAGGACCCAAGGGCCAAGTTTATGAACCCTTAAGCGAAGATGCCTGCGCCGGATTAGCGGCAGGATTAGCCTTATTTGGGGCGCGCACCCTCTGGTGTTCCTACGAATCCTTTGCCATTAACGGGGTCCCCATCTGGCAAACCGTCACCCAAGCGATGGCAGAATTACGCCGTCCGACCCCGAGTACGGTCACTTTATATACCGCAGGGGCCTTAGAACAAGGGCGCAACGGATGGACTCACCAACGTCCAGAAATTGAAAACTACTTTGCCGCCATGATGCGCAACGGTAATGTTTTCCCGTTGTTCCCCCCGGATTCTAATAGCATTCAAGTCTGTTATGATTGGGCGCTGAGTACCCAAAATAAAGGGATTGTGATTACGGCGAGTAAAACCCCGTTACCGATTCGCACCACTTTCGAGCAGACTCAACAAGCCTTAGAAGAGGGGGCCGTCGTCCTCCAAGAGATTCCCGGAGATAAAACCGTGGTGTTTGCGGTGATTGGGGATATGACGTTGATTCCCGTGTATGACGCCGCAGAACAATTAAAAGCCCAAGGGATTGGGTCGAAGATTGTATCCGTTGTGAGTCCGCGCCGGTTGTATCGTCCCCATGATATCGCCTGGGATACCTGTTCCCAAGCTGATGGCGGATTCTTGGATGATGCGGGGTTCGAGAAGTTCTTTGGTGGAGATGCCTTAATTGGCGTGACCGGGGGGGCCTCGGGAATGCTAGAACCGATTATGTTACGCAGTACCGCCAAGCGGGATGTCTTTGCCTGGAAGCGGGGCGAGACGACTGCGAGTGCGACGCAAATCATGGAGTTCAATGGGTTGACTCCGGAAGCGTTAGCCAAGCGCGGGACTGAGTTGGTGAGTTAAGGATGATTTGGCCCCCAGCCTTCAGGCTGGGGGTTATTTTTAGCTATTCATACGGAATTCGGTTGTAATAGGTCTTTAAAAACGAGTAAGCCATTGTAGGGTGGGCACTGCCCACCGTAAGGAAAGGTGGGCAGTGCCCACCCTACTTTTAACTACTTTTACCAACCGGATTCCGTATCAGTGCCAATAACGAGAAGCAATGGATAAAATAGACTGAAACCAGAGGTAACGGCGATGACTACAGAACTCGCAGAAAAAATTATCCCCTTGCCCGAACAGCGGTTGATTCTGCCTGGGTATCAGAGTTGGCAAGAATTCAAGGCGATTCAAGCCTTGATGGAGTCGGTGGCGGGGGTGCGAATTTCCTATTTAGATGGGTGTGTGGAACTGATGACAACGGGGGAGCAACATGAAATCATCAAAACAATTATCGGCTTTTTACTGGAGCTTTATTTTTGCGAAATGGGGATTGAATATATCCCGGTGGGAAATGCCACGCGGGAGTCGGAAACTAAGGGGGTGTCCTTTGAGCCGGATGAATCCTAT
Source organism: uncultured Laspinema sp. (assembly GCA_964442465.1). Lineage (GTDB taxonomy): Bacteria > Cyanobacteriota > Cyanobacteriia > Cyanobacteriales > Laspinemataceae > Laspinema. The sequence goes on from CAYUEH010000063.1 coordinate 15,155, forward strand.
TATATTGGCGATCGCAAATCTCATCC
>CAYUEH010000064.1:0-1925 GCA_964442465.1 uncultured Laspinema sp.
GATGGGGTGGTGGACATTAATCGCCCGGAAGTTGACCCGGCTGCTGCATTGGTTCAACTGGAAGAGGACCGGATTAATCCGATTGCACTGGTTCCCCGAGGATGTGATGTGGGGAGTGGTGAGAATACCAGTCGATTTATTGTTTCCGGATGGGGAGGATTACCGCCCTCGCCTCGTGACCCTCGTTCCGGTGTTAATTTTATCGATAATTTTGACCCGCTTCCTGAGCGCAATTCTAGCGGTTCTGGGAGGAATACCGGGAATTTTTCTGTCGGAGAACCGGGACAGGTTCAACGCATTTCTGAAGCCTCTAATTGGCAGTGGAATGAGCAGGGTGAGGTGGTGCTGATTGCTGGGGTTGAGAAATTTTCACCGGATTTGCCCGGGATTGGTTGTGATGGGGAGGCGCTTTCTTCTGGTTTGAAAAGGGGAGAAACAGCGGCATCGGGTAGCCCAGAAGCGATTACGGTGGAACGATTTAATGTGGTGGGGAATTCGGTGTTTTCTGAGGCGGAGATTGGCCAAGTTTTAGCGCCTTATACGAATCGATCGCTCTCGTTTGCGGAGTTGCAAGGGGCTCGTTCGGCGATTACCAATCTCTATGTGGAAGCTGGATATATTACCACTGGGGCCTATCTCCCCCTGCAAACGGTGCGGGAAAATACGGTGGAAATTGCGGTGGTTCCAGGGAGGTTACAAGATATTAAGGTCAATTCAAATCGTCTGAATAATTATGTGCGCGATCGCCTCTGGTTGGCGGTGGGAAATGAACCCGTGAATGTCAACCGCATTCTGGAAGGGTTACGTTTACTCAGACTCGATCCGTTAATCCAAAATGTGCAAGCCGAACTCCGTGTGGTGCCGATCGCAGGACAAAATCTCCTAGAAGTGAACGTCATTGAAGCCTCCCCCTTTTCCGGGACCCAATTCGTCTTGGATAACCGCCGATCGCCTGGAGTGAGTACCTTTCGTCAGCAAGTTCAGGGCAACTATAATAACCTCCTGGGACTGGGCGATCGCCTCTTTCTCAGTTATGCTCGCACTGAGGGCAGCAATACCTGGGAAGGCAGTTATACTGTTCCTGTCACCCCCCGTAACACCACCCTTGGCTTGCGCTATAGCAACGGCAACAGCCAAATCGTTGAATCTCCCTTTGATCGCCTGGATATCGAAGCGAACTCCCGTCTCTATGAACTCACATTGCGTCAACCCTTCCAAAGAGCGACTAACAACTACACCCGCGAATTTGCCCTAGGATTAACCGCTTCTCGGCAAGAAAGTGAGACCTCTTTATTGGGCGATCGCTTCCCCCTCTCTGCCGGTGCCAACAACAATGGGGAACTGCGCGTCTCTGCCTTGCGCTTCTTCCAAGACTGGACCCAACGCCAACCGGAGCAAGTTTTAGCCCTGCGATCGACCTTTAGTTTAGGAGTAGATGCCTTTGATGCCACCGTGAATCAAAATGCCCCAGATAGTCGCTTCTTCGCTTGGCGCGGACAAGGACAGTGGGTGCGGAGTTTCGGACGAGATACCCTCCTATTTGTGCGCGGGGATGTCCAACTCTCTCCCGACAATCTGGTATCCTTTGAACAAATTGGACTCGGTGGACTAGATACCGTGCGCGGTTATCGTCAGGATACCCTATTAACCGATAATGGGGTGTTAGGTTCCGTGGAACTTCGTGTGCCGGTTTTCCGCTTTGCAGGCGGGAATGGGTTGGTGCAATTGGCTCCTTTTCTGGATGTCGGTACCGGCTGGAATAGCGGGGGACAACCCAATCCCAATACAACTTCTCTCGTCTCTCTGGGGATGGGACTCCAGTTAGAGTTAGGCAATCAATTGAGTGCTCGTTTAGATTTTGGTAAACCCCTGGTTGATATTAATTCGCGAAACAGAACATGGCAAGAAAATGGCATTCATTTTTC
>CAYUEH010000064.1:2025-14947 GCA_964442465.1 uncultured Laspinema sp.
GACCGGAAAATCCGGAAATTAACCTGGAGTTGGGAAATACTGCCCGGGCGATCGGCAACCGGATTAAAGACCAATTGGATTCCATTAAGGACGAACAACCCGACCCAATTTTTACGCAAGAAGAACCCTCGACTTGTGAATTGAACGTGGAATCGGGGACATCAGTTAATGCTTGGTATTTTTATAGAAAAGCCCGTAATTTGTATCAACAATCCTTGAAGTCAACGGAAGTGAAAGCTGAGACGCAAGTTCAAGCGATGGTGAATGATTTGAGCCTTGCCGTGGAGTTGAAAGATTCTGAAGAATTAGAAGAGGAAACAAAAAGTAACTTTGAGAGAGAGGCGAAGGAATTAGCCCCTCAAGTTCTCCAACTGATTGAGATTCTGCCTTTGAATCGGGAGAAGGTGTACGATCGCATTCATTTAGCACGGAGTTTAGCCCGACTGAACCAAGAATTGAGTCAGAAGCAGTTAGAAACTGCCCTGGCTGAAGCGCGAGAGTTAGCAGATAAACGTGCAGAATCCTATGCGATCGGTGAGTTGGGATGGATGAAACAACAGCAGGGGAACTGGACGGAAGCGGAACAGTGGACCCGAGAAGCTGTAGCGGTGACGCCACCGGATGCGATCGATATCCGGTATCAGTGGGAGTGGCAGTTGGGACAAATTCTCAAGGAAGAGGGGAGAACAGAGGAAGCGATTCGGCATTATACAGAAGCGGTGGATTTGCTGCAACAGGTGCGTCAAAATTTAGTGGCGATCGCTGCTGGCATGGGGGAGATGAATGCGGACCTCCAGTTTGATTTTCGCGATCGGGTCGAACCCGTCTATCGGGAGTTAGTCGGATTACTCTTAGACCCCCAAGGGAATGAAGTCACCCGTCAAGATCACATTCAAACTGCTTTAGGCGTCATCGAACTCCTGCAAGTGGCTGAATTAGAGAATTTTCTACAATGTGACTTACAACCGGAACCCCAAGTTCAGTTGGCCCGCAGTGTTGCCGAAGCTAAACAGAAGGTGGCAGAAAAATTGGCAGAAATTCATAAAAAAGACTCAAAGGCTTCTGTCATTTATCCAATTATGCTAAGAGACAAGTTGGCTGTGTTATTTTCTCCATCTACATCCAACATCATAGAATGTTCATTAATTAATTATTCTAGCAAAAAAATAAATGCTTTAATTAAAGAATTCAGGAACTCTTTAGCTGTTACTGATGATTACACAAGCCACCAAAAAAATTCTTTTCAAATTCACGAATTAATAATTCACCCTTTTTCCTCAAAGATTAAACCACAGAGTTCTTTAATTTTTGTATTAGAAACACCTTGGCAAAATATTCCAATGAGTGCTTTATATAATAATGAAACTAATAAATATTTAATTCAAACTAATTCTGTATCTTTAGTTAATAGCTTGCAACTTCTTAACTTGGATGAGCGAAACACTGAATTAACTGCATTAGCCGCTGCACTTGTTAATGAACAAAATCGTTGGGTTCGAGGAATTTTGTTTGCACCTTTAATAAAAGTTAAAAATGAAGTCGAGAAAATAAAAGAAATTATCCCAAAATCCGTATCGTTAATTTCTCCTAATTTTACTGCTAAAAGTATCAAAAACAACTTAGAAAATAGTAATTTTTCTATCCTCCATTTAGCTACTCATGGTTATTTTAGTTCCCGCCCAAATTTAACATTTATTTTAGATGAAGAGAGTTTCATTAATGTAGATGGTTTAGGAACTTTACTCCAGAATACGACCAACTTAAGCGCCAGCAATCTAGAGCTATTGGTAATGAGTGCTTGTCAAACAGCAAAAGGCGATCGTCGATCGCCTTTGGGACTAGCGGGTATTGCCGCCAAAGGAGAAGCTCGGAGTACAATTGCTTCTTTATGGATTGTAGATGATGAAGCTACTTTTCAGTTAATGAGTCAGTTCTACGCAGAATTAACAAATAATTTAGAAAATCAATCTCAATTTAATTTAGCTAAAGCATTACAAAATGCTCAAAAAACATTTATCGAAGACCCGACCTTTGATGACTACTGGATACACCCAGCTTATTGGTCTGGTTTTGTTGCTATTGGAAACTGGCTTTAGATTCATATATGTTTATGGAATATTGTGGCTTATTAGTCATTTATGGTTTAGTAAAAAATATATACTTCTATCCTCCCTAACTAAAAACTAATTTCCTAACCCTAAGCAAGATGTAACCCGTCTTGCAGCAGTTACTCATAAAAAATCAAGCCAGATGTGCGGCATAGGGAAGCCTTCTAACCCAGCTATGCCGCAGGCTTTACACAGTAAAAGCCCATCAGGTTTGGAGTTATTGTTTAAATCATTGATGTTCGCTATATAGGCAATGATTGGGATCTAAGGTAATGACATCCAACCATACTTTTTCTTCCTCTGAATCTTCCGGCATATATTGCTCAGTAGTTAAAAGAGATTCCCATTGATTTTTAAGATTAGCATCATCTGGCTGATCACAGCGTTGACGCATCAATGAGTCAACTCTATCATACAGCAGATTGTCAGGATTTATAGGTTCTGCAATCCATCCAATCCATCCTTGTGTCGTAATATTATACGCACCAGATTGTTGCCGATCGCAAAGAATTGTAAAATGCCAGTTGTACCAATTTTCTCTCTCAAGAGGTGTATTGGAAGGAAGGGAAATCTCTATAAAACTAGGTGACTCAGGTAAGGTAATTGTTTGTTTGTATTCGACAGTTTGTCTATCTTCGGTTAACAAAGTAAATCTGGCTTCAAGTTGAGAATCATTGGGGCGTGAAGCATAAGGGACATAAAACCATATAGTTGGATTGGGATTAATTGTAGTTTCTTTTCCTGTAATTGTCGAGGGGACAAAGGCAGTGAGTCTGCCTGACGCTGTATCGGTTAATTCACAAGCTCCACCCCGACCTGCACCGCCTATCCTCCGATTATTTTTTTCCTCATCGTTAAAATCCTCTGCTGGATTTGTTTCAGCTTGAGCTTGTTGCGAGACTAGATAAGTTGGAGCATGAGTAATACCAATCACAAGGCACAGGAAGAAAACGGTCAGTCGATTAGCACGGAACAATGATTTTTGTTGCATCATGGTCTCATTATTTAAACGAGTTGAGTTTACTTGCGGGAAAATCGTAAAGTAACAGGTGTTAATATTAAAACAAAACTGGGAGGAATTAAAGGAATCCATCCTCCCTGAAGAAACAACAACCAGCAGATTCCCCCTAAGATCCAGATTGCCGTGATACTCCCGAGTAAGATGGGAATTGGATATCGGAATTTCCAGACGATTAACCCTCCCACGAAACCTACACTACTAATCCAAAGAATTTCCACCCATTCCGCCCAGGTCCATAAAAGTTGTCGATTATCTAAAACTGCACTGGTAATTTGGCTGATTTTATGAGCATGAATTTCTACACCAGGCATTTTATTTGGCCAGCTTCCCCAACTAAATGGTGTAATATGGTCATCTTTTCCAGGTTCACTCAAGCCAATTAAAATAATTTTGTCTTTGACTAATTCTTCTAATTCTTGGTCGCGAGTACCATCTAAAATTTCATGAAGTGAAATTTTTTTAAACTCAGCGTTTCGATAATTAATTAAAACTGTATAACCTCCCGCTGCGTCTGATCTGAGTTGGTATCCCCCAGAGTTAAATTGCAATTTTTTAAATAAAACATCTTTAATTTTTCGCTGGTTATCGGATGTTTTTTCCAAAATTCTTGGTTCAGTCAAGTGATTTTCCAGATAACGTAATGCAACATTCAAGCTAAACGAAATACTGGTATCACACTCTTCAAAAGATTGTAGTCCAAAGAATTGCCGACGAATGGCATGATCTGGATCGAGAGGCATATCTGTAAAACCCACCATTTGGTGAGGTATTTCGGGAGGTCTACTAATCGTCCGATTATTATTGTAAGCATTCCCCAATCGACATACACCAATAAATTGACTATTTTCGGCTAAAAGTTGAATGATTTCTGATAATTCTGGAATTCTAAACGGGAAATCATGATAAATATCTAACCCGACTACATTGGGCTGATAAGGGAGGATTTTTTGTAACAGTATAAAAAGTGCTTCATCTGATAAAGAACCCTCTCGCTTTAAGCTATTGTCTATTTGGTATTGAATATCTTCTTCATCAACGGTAATCAGTAAAATTCGCTCATCTCTCTGTTCTGTAGATCTGGCTCGGATAAACCAGTCGTATGCTGCAAATTCTGTGGGCTGAAAAAATCCCAAAGTTCGTACAAATACAATAATAAAAGTACAGAAGATACTGGTGAATGTTGCTTTTTTTAATGATATTTTATTATGTAAATCTTGCCATATTGGAGGAATACTAGATGGATTTTGGCAAACCACGGGTAACCAGTCTAAAGAAGGATATTCAGTCTGCAACTCTTCAGAAATACGCTCTTTTGCTCGACGAACTGCGACATACAGCGGACGCCCACGATCAGCATATTCAAGTAAAAAGTATTCCAGAAATTTTTGGGCAGCCCCATCAGGAATGGGTTCGCGCATAGCGATGACAACGGGAATACCAAAGTCGGTTACCAATTCATAAGCGAATTCTAATCCCACACAGGAATTTAAAAATGCAATTTTTAAGCCTCGATCAACAATGGCTGTTTTTAAAGTATTTTTAAATTCAGATGGGGTTAAGGCTTCTTCAGAATTGAGATATATTTTACCTTGGGTGGCATTTTTTACTCGGTCTCCATGTCCAGCAAAAAAGAAAATATCCCAGGATTTGTCCCATAACAAATTTCTGAGATGATCCACCCTGGGTTTGACAATCAAAGTGGGTTCAGCGCCGACAGATTTTAAGCGTTCGATTTGTTCCCGATCCGGTTTAGTATTAATATTCTCATCGCTGCCAAAAACGGATAAAATCCTGACGTTTTTTCTGGGAGTGGCTTTAATCGGTTTTTCTCCATATTTGGCATCGAAGGAGCTAAATACGACTTCGGCGTTGGGATGGGTTTCAAAAAATATCCAGGCAGACCAAGGAATTTGCCACAGGTTATAATCGCTGGTTTTAATCAAAAATCTGATGTCTTCTTCGGGGCTTAAATAAGTGAGGATGCTATCGGAGATCGCCCGAAATCCTGGAGCATCTAACCAGTCGTTGATTTTCTGTTCTAGGCTTTGCGAGAGTTGTTGACATTTGGCTAAAGAGACATTAGAATTGGTCTCTACTCCTAAAAAGCGAAATTCTCCCCCTCGATAAATCCGGTCGAGTTGTTCATAGTTTTGTTGCCAGGTTTGATAACATTCGTAAATTTCTGCGGCTGCGGGGAGTTTTCCCCCGATGCCTTCGATGATGACTTTGCCATCCCGTTCTTCTTCAGAAATTTGAATTAATTCGACTTCATAGCCCGAGGTTAGGTCTCCCTCTAATGACAGTTTAACTAATTTTGCCATGCTTATAGTCCTCTTAATGTTTCCTCAACGGTTAGATGCTTAAATGGTAAAATATTCGAGAATTGTTTGGTTGTCTAGGGTGATACTGAGAACAAATTCGGTCCCAGGTGAACTACAAAAGGGTTGGGGGAATTGAAGAATATTGGTTGCGGTTTCTGATTGCACTTCGACTTGAGTTGTGCCTTCGTCGTCTAATAAGGCGAGGTGTAAATTGGGGGATAAGCATTCGGTCCGATCGCCCGGATTAAAGGGTCGCAGTTGGGGTAAAATCCACAAGTTGCCTTCCGTATCCTCCATTAAATCCATCACCAGGGCGATCGCCGTCTCACCTAACTCTAATGGTTTCACCCGACTGGCGATCGCTTTGGGTTCTACCGGGGCACGTCGGAAGGTTCGGGCGAATTGGGACCCGCCAAAAACCTCTTGATAGAGTTGCCAACCGATCGCCTCTAGTTCCGTGGCGATCGCACTCCCTTGTGTCTGGAACCATTGGGTTAAAGCAGGAGGTTTGACCCGCTGTTGATACAGTTCCTGGCGCCAGGTTTCATTTGCCATTAATCCCCCCCATTGAGCAAAGGGCAGTTGCAGGCGCAATCGCGGCGATCGCAAGGCTGCTGGGGACAACCCTCTGACTGCATCTTTGACCATAGTATAGGACATCGGAGGCAACGGAGAAACCGGTTGAGCTTGGTGAATCCCCAGGGTTTCCCAGAGGAGAGTTAAATCTTGATGCCAATACTCCGGTGACAAAGTATAAAGGCGACGGCTAGGGGTATAGGTTGCCCGGTTTTCTAACTCTACATCCGTCACAAACCCTCGCACACAAATCCAACAGTTTTCTTCTTCTTCATCCAAGTTGACTTGAATTGACAGATAATAATCTGCCCGCAGTTCAGGAATATCAATCCACTCCCGAGGCACAATTAAATCATCACAATTCAAGGTTTGACTGGGAATCAATAGCAGTCGATTCTTGCCCACTGTCATGGGCACTCCCTCTATAAATTCCCAGAGACTTTCTAAGTGTTTTAGATAGGGTTGCGCTACCTGATAATCTCCCTCAAATCGGTCTGAAACCCAACTGATAAACCCCTGCAAGCATAGGTGTCCGAGATAGGCTTGATTTCGAGCAATGGGGTTAGAATGGCCCCGAGACTTTTGCCATGCTTGTTCCTGCATTTCTACCGAGAGATTAAAATACAGTTGATCCGGAGCAATTGGAGCAGATGGATGGATTACATTGGCACTCATGTCAGTTTCTCCTTATTTTAAAAGATTAAAACCATTTTTTCAGAACTTTCTCTAAATCCGCTTCGGTGAGGGAGATGGCTAACTGTTGTTGACCCCAATACTGGATAGCCTCTAAGAATAGCCCTTCTGCTTGCGAGAGTTGATTGACCACATCCTCCACCGTAACGTGATAGCCAACACTCAGGCGATCGGCGATTTTTCGAGGTTTCAACCGTTGTTGATAATACAAGGTCAAAAGTTGATATTCCTCGGGATACCGGGTGGAAAATCGGGGGAGAACTTGGGTTTGATAATGAGATTTTAACCAAGTTTTGACCGTGATGGTGACCAATTCCGTGAGTTTGAGGTGCAAAATCATCTGCAATTCTTTCAGGGATGCCGAAAGCTGACGGGTCAGATCATTTGCAGTACAGTGTAACTTTTGAGTGACTTGTTCCTGAGACAAGTCGGTGCCGTAGACATATCGGATGATTTTTTGCTGTTCTTCGGTTAAGGTGGCAACTCCTTCTAATATTTTATCAGAAAGTAGGTTGGGTGAACCCAGGGAATCTTGATAAGATTGCATGAGCATTTTTTCAGTGAATGTCTCCACCCATAAGCCAATACAAAGCACTCTTCGCAAGGGATGTTTTGCCCGGTCTAGGGCCTGTTCTACTTCCCAAATCTTGAGTTTTTGTTCCGAGGCAATTTGAGGAATTGTCTTCCGCTTCTGATAGTGGTTTTCTAACAGAGCGCGTTCTGGCTTGGATAGGGATTTAGCCAAATTATTTAGCAAAAATTTTTGAATTTTTGCTGAGAATTTAGGATGAGTATATCCCCCCAATAACCACTGCTCTAAATCCTGATTCATTCGTTCTAAACTGATGCCTTTTTTATCAGCCAACCACTGACTGAATAAGGAGAGTAGGGTTTCGATGTAGTCGGACTCTCGGCGGGAAATTTGGCTTTGATGAACCCCAAAAATTTGCCCGACATCTTGTTGGCTGAGTCCAATGCCATAGCGCAGGGGTAAAATTTTGACAATATAATCGGGTTTTTCTCCCTGAGCGATCGCCTGGTCAAACCGGGTGTTGAGTTCCGCCAAACTTTCGGTCAAAATTCCCTGAACATTCACCAACAAATCCGAGGAATTGCAGGAAGAAACTGTCGGGACCATTGACTTCTGAAGACTGAGCTGATCCAAGATCTCGGGATTATTAATATTGACTTCATCAAGCAGGGTACTGTTTCGCAAGGCTTGGACTGATTCCTGCATCCACTGGGCGATTTGTTCTGGGCTGCTGGGGGTATCTTGAAACACCGCCAAAGGGACTCCGGTCAATTCTTTTTCTTGATTGTAGTACCGCGAAACTTCGACATAATCTTCCCGGTGAGGATTCGGCCAGCGATCGCCTTTTTTGCGACGGGGATGATTGACTCGGTTATCTTTATAAACCGACTTAAAATAATCCCAAGCAAAAATATATCGTTCAATCAGTAGATCCGAAATTCCTTGGGTTTGTAAAGATTGTCTTAACTCGCTTTCTTTAGCCATACAGAGTAGCCTCCAATCTGATGCGCGGGAAATACCAAACTGTTCGAGTCCCTCTAAAATCTTGTACTCAAAAGCCCGCTTAAAATAGAACTCCATAGAAACCTTTCCCTGGCTTTCTTGGGCGGCACGGAGAAAGTTTTCAACAATTTTAATAATTTCATGGGGATTATTGATAATATCTTGGACTTGAAAAAACCAGTGTTCCCAGGTATAAGTTTTCAGCCGCTTCCAGCTTTTAGCTGTTTTTTCAACGGCTCGGTAAGCGGGTTCATCGAGATAAGCACAGAGGAGGGGGTAGAGGTCATATTTTTGCCTAAAACCCTTCCCCGCCCGCCTCGGCTGTCCCGGACAAACCCCAGCTAATTGCTCTGTTTGCCAGAGTTGAGCTAAATAAATAACAAATCCATTCCACTCTTCCGGTTCCCCCTCGGGTTTATAGAGAGTTTGGATACAATCATCGGTTTTTTTGAGTTGTTCCAGAGCGCGATGAGCATCAGGTTTGACCACCCATTGGGGCTGATATTTGTGATGATAAAAGCCAATTTCTAGGCTAGTAGTTAGTTTTTCATCGAGAGAAGTACGGAAGCGGACATGAGGTAGAAAAGGCATCGTCTTGATTTTCCCTGAACTCATAAATTAATTTGAGTAGAGACCCTGACGAACAGTGTAATGCACAAGTCAGCGATATAGAAATAAAAGGGAGAAACCACCGGAGTTAACCCAGGGATTGTTGAATTTTTGGACGGGAATGATGGGTGGCGATCGCCTGATCTAATTCATCCAAAAATCCCCTGGGCATTTTTTCTTGGAGCATCAGCAAGACTTGCTCTCCCCGTTGACATTGCACCGGGTCCACTCCCGTCGCCATTACCGATTTGAGTCGCGGCAAGGCATCTTGAATCAGTTGGACTAAACCACTCATGCAGCGGTAAAACTGTCCTGATTCGAGTTCCGCATCTTCCAGGGGTAATTCAATGCCAGCGCGAACTTCTCCCCCCAGAGTATCGTACTCCCACCGGAGCATTTTCGTTTCCCAGGAGAGGGAAAGCAGGGTACTCAACACCAACTCCCGATAGGGATGTCGGTAAAAATGGAGGAGACGGGGCACATAAAGCCGGCAAAATCTGCCTTGTTCCTTTAACTCGATCACAATCTGCAAGGGATTGACAACTTCCGAACGAACCGCTGTAATAATTCGCGAATTCGCCCGATCAACTATATAGTTCCAGTTCCAAGCGTCAAGGTACGCTTCTATCTGGGGCAGGGTGGTTCCCATCTGACTCTTTCCTAAATCGCCTACATCTGTGTAGTGGGAAAAAAATCCAAAAGTTATGCACGCCTCATAAAAAATAGCCCCAAATCCTTGCATATCAAAGATTTGGGGCTATTTAATCCCGGAGTAAATTCAAGTTGCCAAGCTGCAACTCACCGCCAATAGAGGTCCCGCAGGTAGAGGGGACCCCGGAAATCCGAGCCAATTCAAGATTGCACTACAGTGCCACTGGTGATTAAATGGTCCAGTAAATCTATGACTTGGGTGGCTAAATCGGGGCTGTAAATTAAAATTCCCAGTTCTAAATTTAAGGAAAGGGCATATTCCATGAGATGAGCGTTGGTGAGAAACAGGTGATGCCGATCGCCAATCATGGCTTTGATGTGGAGGGAACCCGATCGCCCGGTGGGGTCTTTTGTCCGGTTTTCTAAGGGCCAGACGAAGATTTGAATGCGATTTAATAAGTCTGGACTCAAGGTTTCCCTCAGTCCAAAGGGAATTTTACCACCGCCGGAGGTGGGGTTTTCTGGGATAATTCTCACTTGGACGCCGCGATTCAGGGCGGATTCCATTGCGGTGGAGATTTCGGAAATTTTGTAAAGGGCAAAACTGACTAAAGTGAGTTCGGGTTGGGTTGGTTCGATTAATTGCAGCAAGACGCGATCGGTCTGGCGGATGGGGAGGAGGGAGGGTTCGGGTCCAGTCCAGACTAATTATACCTCTAAGGCTTGTCTGCGGTTGGCGATCGCCTGTTGGGTACTTTGTAAGGCTAAGGCGACACTGGGGCTATAGCGAGCCTTGCGTGCCGTTTGGCACCGGACGATGGCGGCCCCTTGGATGTTGGCTTCTGGTGAACATCCGGCAGGAGCCGAACCCTGTGCCAAAGTCCTGAAACACGCGCTATACCGTGGCAACTAACAGCGATCGGTCTAAAAACTTATTTTCCCGTTCACAAGAGGTTTCTGGACTGAATCAGCAACCATGACAAGCCGCCCTGTGTAATACTAAATCCGGTTGATAAAAGCATTAAAAATTGTAGGGTGGGCATTGCCCACCCTACAATTGCTCCCCAAACCCTCTCCCTAATGTAGGGATTGTGTCCCCAAACCCTCTCCCCAAACCCTCTCCCCAAACCCTCTGCCTCATGTAGGGGTTTTGTCCCCAAAACCTCTGCCCAAAACCTCTGCCCAAAACCTCTGCCCAAAACCTCTCCCTGATTTAGCGGTATGCTCTAATCATCCTTTTGCCGGTGGAAATTTTCATTAATTCTGACCATCAATTCATACTTTAGTTAGATTTTATTTTGACTAACATCCGACTATTTATAGAGGGTTTTACGACTAAAAGGAGGATAGGATGTGTGGTGGAGTTATGCTGAACCTATCATGCAAAATGTTAACCAACTTAGGGATAATCTAGCCGTGGCGATGAATCAATTAACTGCCGAACAAGTGCAGCAAGCATCTCAGGAAGGATTTAAGTCAATTTTGAACTTGCGATCGCCTCAAGAAGAAGGATTTTCCAGGGAGGAACAGCAGCAGGCAGAATCTGCCGGACTGCACTATGTGAATGTTCCCGTTAAACCTGATGCCATGGATGATCAACTCGCCGATCGCGTCCTTCAGGAAATTGCCCAACTGCCCAAACCCGCCCTGATTCACTGCAAAAGTGGGATGCGTTCTGGAGCCCTGACATTGATGTATATTGCCACCCAAGAAGGCATCAGCGCTGAACAAGCAATGGCCCTGGGAAAACAGCATAATTTTGATTGTGAATCTCATCCCCAAATGAAGCAGTTTTTTGAGCATTATATCTCAACCCATGCTCAAGCCAGTTAATTATTAATTGTGGAGATTAAACAACAATGGCATTAGTTTTAGAACAAATAAACGTAGAAGGATTAGCCCAGTTATCCTACATTGTCGGTGACGACAAGGCCGGAGTTGCGGTGATTATTGACCCTCGGCGAGACATCGATATTTATTTACAGCGCGCCCGAGACTTGAGGGTGAAAATTATCGGCAGCATTGAAACCCATATTCATGCGGATTTTGTCTCCGGTTCTCATGAACTGAAAGCCCGGATGAATGTGCCCATTTATGGCGGTAAAACGGATAACTATCAATTTGAATTAAATCAGCTACAGGAGGGGGATGAGGTCAAAGTTGGCACTGTAACCCTGCGGGCGGTTCATACTCCCGGACATACTCCTGAACATATTTCTTTGCTGATTTATGATTCAAAACAGGGGGAAGAGCCATTTGGTTTGTTTACCGGGGATACCCTGTTTAATCTGGATGTAGGACGTCCTGATTTGTTAGGCGGTGGCAGCGAGAAGCAGTTAGCCAAACAGTTGTATCACAGTCTATTTGAAAAGATATTGCCTTTAGGCGATCGCCTGGAGATTTACCCCTGTCATGGTGCGGGTTCTTCTTGTGGCAAATCCATTGGCGATCGCCGACAAAGTACCATCGGGAATGAGCGCCTGTTTAACCCGGCATTAAAAGAGCGATCGCCTGAAGAGTTTGTGGAGTGGATTCTCAGTGAAATGCCCGAACCTCCCCGCCATTATGCCCGACTCAAAAAAGTCAATGGCAAAGGCGCACCGATTAAAGGCTGTCCTCCCACCCTGCAACCGCTGACCCCAACAGCATTTCAGGAGAAAATGCAGGAAGAAAATACCGTCATCATTGATGCGCGATCGATTCTCGCCTTTGGCGGTGGACATATTCCCGGTGCGATTAATATTGCCTTACGTCCGCAATTTCCCAACTGGGTGGGTTGGATGATTGACCCGGAAAAGTCCCTATTGGTGGTGGTGGAAAGCGAACGGGATGTCCAACTCGTTGCCGAACAACTCTTTCGGATTGGCTATGATAATTTAGCCGGTTATTTGCATGATGGCATGACCAGTTGGCAAAATGCAGGATTACCCCTGAAACACCTCGGAGAATGGACCGTTCAAGAGTTAAATCAGCACAAAGATGAACCGAATGTCACGATTCTCGATGTGCGAGGAGATGATGAATATCAACAAGGGTATATTCCCGGTGCCGAACATATTTTTGTCGCTCACCTGGAAGAAAACCTGGCTCAGTTAGATAAAAATCAGGCGATCGCCACCTACTGTGGCAGTGGTTACCGCGCCTCGATTGCCGCGAGTTTATTACAAAAGCACGGGTTTGAAACTACCATCAATATACCCGGTTCCTGGAAAGCCTGGAAAGCGGCTAAATTGCCGATCCAACACCCTGAAAAATCCGAGTTAGTCTCCGTTTAAATCTCCGGATTCAGTAATTGTAGGGTGGGCAATGCCCACCCTACTTTCTTAGTTTGTAGTAACGACTTCAGTCGTTTCCAGGTTAATTTTCTCTTAGTTTGTAGTAACGACTTCAGTCGTTTCCAGGTTAATTT
>CAYUEH010000065.1:0-14915 GCA_964442465.1 uncultured Laspinema sp.
AAGGGGGAAGCCAGAGGAATAAATGTTTATTTAACGAAGGATTTAGACTTGCGATCGCGCAAAACTGTAGGGATAATTCATGAATTATCCCTACAATCATCTACAAAAGGTGATGGGTCAGTCTGGTTTTGATGTATTGCAGGTTACTACGGTTTTGGGTGAGAGTAGGTGGCTTCCGGGTCGAGTAAACCGGCGGATTTCCAGGCTAAGTACACCACTAAAGCCCGACCGAGGTCCTGGGAAGCTTTTTCTAATTCCGTCTGGGGAGGCGGAGTTGGGGGGGTTTGGAGAGATTGAGGTTGTGCGTTCATCATCGGGGTTTTGTCCATCGGGTTTCTAGTCTAATTATCGGGACTATTTTTGAGTTTGAGCACAGAGCTTCAGACAGTTTTTGAGCTGTCCCGGGAGAACCTGAACCAATTGGGTAACTGTCTGGTTCCAGTGGGGGTATTTGTGGGGCGATCGCCACCAAAAAAACATCCACTCCCAATAGTGGAACAGTGCTATCCGTAGGCGGAACGGGAGCCTGAGTAAACTGCAATTACTACTCCAAGTTAGAGATTGCTATGTTCCTCCGTCACATTTCCGTCTTAGGTGCTTTGATACTGGCTTTAGGTAATGTCCCTGCTCACGCTAGGCTTAATGAGTTCGCAAGTTCTCCTAGGGTTCCTGAACCCCAGAGGATAGATCCGCACGACATTGCCTATCGGACTCCGACAGCGACTCCGACTCATCTCATCTTGTCTTTGACCGATCGCCGGGTGTATGTTTATCACAATCGGGTCTTGCAGTCCTCTTATCCCGTTGCTGTGGGTAAACCGGGTTCGGAAACCCCTCTCGGGACATTTGAAGTCTTTCAAATGGTCAAAGATCCGGCCTGGGAAAGTCCATTTACTGGGCAAATTATTCCCGCAGGAGTGCCTCAAAATCCATTAGGACCGAGATGGATTGCATTTTGGACCGATGGCAATAATGCGATCGGGTTTCATGGCACAGACTCTCCCGAGTCCATTGGACGCGCCGAATCCTGGGGATGTGCCCGAATGTTTAATGACGATGCGATCGCCTTATATGATCAAGTGCAACTTGGCACAACAGTCACCGTGATTCCTTAATTATCAGAACCTCTTGTCAGAACCTCGCCGAATCAGAAAACATAGCCTCTGCCTCCCCTGCTTCACCGGAGGCAGGGGCTATTTTAACAAGACTTTACCGCAGAGAATTGACCCAATAGAACCGATGATTTTACGACTTGTGGCGATCGCCTAAAGGAAGCAAGCGGGCGATCGCCTGGGCTAAATCCAAGGGTTCCACCGGCTTGGGAATGTGAGCATCAAATCCGGCAGCGAGAATAGCTTCGCGATCCCTTTCTCCGGCGTAGGCGGTGACGGCGATGGCGGGTAGGGTTCCCCCTTCCTGGGGTGAGCGCGATCGCAGGGTGCGAATTAAGCTGTAGCCGTCGAGTTCGGGCATTCCAATGTCGCTGACCAAAACATCCGGTTGCCAGTCGTTCATCACAGAAATCGCCATTTCTGCTGACTCGACGGCCTGTACCCTTGCACCTTCGAGTTCCAGCACAAACACTAGAAACTCCCGAGTATCCAGTATATCATCAACGACGAGTATTTTTATTCCCTGTAAGTTCGGCAACTCCGGGGCGATGGACTCCGGGGGAGAGAGTTCCCCAGACCCCGGTAACAATGGGAGACTGATGGTAAAGGTTGCCCCCTGGCCGATTCCGGGGCTATCTACCCAAATTCTGCCCCCATGTAATTCGACTAAGTGACGGGCGATCGCCAGTCCTAACCCGAGCCCCCCAAAGGTGCGGGTGGTGGTACTATCCGCTTGTCGAAAGCTCTCAAAAACATGAGGCAAAAAGTCTGGGTCAATTCCGGACCCGGTATCTTGGACCTGAATTTGAGCGCCGTCTTCCCCTTGAGTGAGAGAGACCGTGACTTCCCCTCCCTGGGGGGTAAACTTGACGGCATTGGACAGGAGATTCCAAACGGCTTGCTGTAAGCGGTTATAATCTCCTAAGACTTGTTCGACTTGCGGATTAATTTGGCTGTGAATTTGGATAAGTTTGGCTTGGGCTGCTAGGCGAACGGTTTCGATCGCCGAGTCAATCACCTCAGCCAGTTTGACTGGGGTTTCGGTAAGAATTAGCTTACCCCGCAGAATCCGAGAAACATCGAGCAAGTCTTCGATCAGTTCGGTTTGTAATTTGGCATTTCGTTCGATGCTGTTCAAGGCTTGGATAGTTTTTTCCGGGGAAAGCGTGCCTCTTTTGAGGAGTTGCGTCCAGCCCAAAATGGGATTGAGGGGCGAGCGCAACTCGTGGGATAAGACGGCGAGGAATTCATCTTTTATCCGGTTGGCTATTTCGGCTTGCGATCGCGCTTCTCGTTCCAGTTCCAGCAGGTGCAATCGTTCTTGTTCCTGCACTTTGCGCTCGGTGATATTACTAAAGGAAATCGCTACACCATCCTCTAATTTAACGGCCATATTCCGGAACCAACCGCGAATCCCATCGGCTTTGTATTCCAGTTCGACATCATGGGGAATCCCGGTTTCTACCACCTGGACATAGCGATTAAAAAGGTCACTATTGGTCTGATTTCCCGGTAGGCGATCGCTCAAACGGTGACCGACTAATTCATGAATAGAATACCCCAAGAATTCCGCCGCTTTGGGGTTGGCATAATCCCACTGAAAATCAATAATTTCTCCGGTGGAATTGCGGATGGCGTGCAAAATAGTGAAGGCATCGAGAGAGAGTTCTTGGGCGACGCGAAACCGCTTTTCACTTTCCCGCAGGGCTTCTTCAGCTAACTTGCGATCGGTCACATCCATGTTAACGCCGATCACCCGGAAAGGCTTTCCAGTTTCATCCTGAAATGCTCTAGCTTTGGCGACAATCCAACGCATCTGACCATCGGGTCGTTGAATGCGAAATTCGCTCTTAAAATCGACACCATCCTGACTACAACATTGGGCTTGATGTTCTACCCTGGCCCGATCGCTGGGATGAATCAGGGCGAGTAAGGTTTTAAATGTACCATCAAAGCTACCGGGTAATAGTCCATACATGGAGTGGAACTCTTCAGTCAGAAAAATTTCCCCGGTTTGTAAATTCCAATCCCATATCCCGATTTTGCCGATATTTTGAGCTAAGGTTAACCATTTTTGGTTACTCTCTAAGGTTTCCTCGGCCCGTTTGCGATCGCTAATATCAAGGGTAATTCCATCAAATCGCATCGGGTGTCCGGTCTCGTTATAAAATGCTCGTCCGATCGCCCGAATCCATCGAGTCTCTCCGGTTCTATCCACGGTGCGATAGTCGATTTGATAGGGGGTCCCCCCGGCGATCGCCCGGGTAATTGCCGCGTGAGTGCGATCGCGGTCCTCTGGATGCAGGCACTCATAAAATAGGTCGATGGTCACTTCCGTCTCGGGAGGCAGTCCAAAATGTTCTTTGCACTTGTGATTCCACTCCAGTTGATCAAAAGGGAGGTCACAATACCATAAACCCAACTCCGACGAGTCCAACACGAGATCCAGGCGTTCCCGTCCAATCTGGACTGCTTCCTCCATCCGCTTCTGATTGGTGATATTTACACAAGCGCCGGTGAAATACAGGGGAGTACCCATTTCATCGGAGAAGGTCTTTCCTTTATCAAAAATCCACCGAATACTGCCATCAGGACAGAGAATGCGGAACTCCATCTCGAAGTCATCACTCCCGTTGCCACACTTTTCTATCTCACTTTTCACCGCTTCTCGGTCTTCCGGGTGGATCAGGGAGACAAACTCCTGTAACGTTGTCAGGGAATGGTCTTCTGATAGGCAAAACAGCCGATTCATGGTTTCATCCCATTCGACGTAATCGGTTTGGATATTCCATCGATAAGTTCCCGTTTCTGAGGCTAATAGCGCCGCCTGCAACCGTTCTTGGCGATCGCGTAGTTGACGTTCTACCTGCTTTTGACCGCTGATATCTAGGTTGATTCCGGCCCAGCAAATTGTCTCTCCCTGGTCATTTTTGACCCGAATGCCTCGGGATAACATCGGATGCCACTTGCCATCCACACCCCGAAAGTGATGTTCTCGATCCCAAATCGTACCCGTTCGTACACAGGTTTCCCATAACGAAAGGGTCTGATCCAGGTCATCCGGAAGCATCGCCTGGGTCCATCCCCATCCCGCACATTCGGCGAGGGTCAGTCCGACTAAGTTCTGGAATGATTCGCTCACATAAATTACCCGACCTTCGCGATCGCAGATCCACAATCCATAGTTCAGGGTTTCCCCGATCGCCTGGTAGAGGCGTTCACTGTGCCTCAACGCTTCTTCCGACTGCTTGCGATCGCTGATATCCCTAAAATAAATAAATAACCCCTGATTAGAAGGATAAGCCTGAATCTCTAACTGTATTTTTAACGGTTCATAGAACACTTCCAAATGGACCGCAACCTCTTCCTGCATTGCCCGTCGATATTCCCGTTCCACTTCCGTTCCCACGGTCCAAGGCCACACTTCCCAATGGGTTTTACCGATTAATTCTTCTGGCGGTTTCTGATTGATTTGCGCCGTTTCTCCGGTGATTTCCAGGATTCGCCATTCCCGATCTAATGAGACAAAGGCATCAGTCATGCTTTCTAATATTTCGATGGCCCGATCTAACTCGGTAACCTCGATCCGTTTCCCTAAAACCTGTTCTGAAGTTCGGGTTTCGGGGTTAGTTTCCGTTAATGTAAACACCCGATAGAGCACGGTTCCTTCTGGATCTTTGATAGAATTGACTTCAGTCATTCCCGTAATTGTTCGACCGTCTCTCCCTAACTGTACAAAATCAAATCTATGAAAACCCCCGGCATCTGCTAACCGAATGGTGTTAATCAGTTGGCTGTGATACTCTCGGGCAAACCCGTCAAAAATTGAAGTGCCAATCATCTCTTCCACCCTGTATCCCTGGATTCTTGCCCAGGTGGAATTTACCTGTTCTATGCAGTGAGTTGTCCCCGTGGCGATCGCCACCCCACAGCCGCTCTTTTCTGCCTCTTCTGCCCCTATTTCCTCGCCGTCCGGGGCGGTTTGAATCTTGGGGCATTCGGTGATATCCTGATAATACATGACTAGCCCGGTTGCTGAAGGACTGCCCTGCACTTTGATCCCGCGATTCACGGTGGGGTAAAACTGTTGAATTTCCACGGAAACCCCTTGGGCGATCGCCCGATGAAATTCTGGCTTCCATGACGAGGCGATCTCCCCGGGAAAACTCTCCCAGAGGATTGTACCAATCAATTGCTCTTGACTTCTTCCCACGATTTGAGCACCCCGTTGATTGATGTATGTGATGCACCATTGCCGATCGCAGGCGGCCAAACCCTCGGTTATGCCCTCAAGAATCGTGAGAAATTGGTCTTGCATAGTCTTTCAATGGACGGTACAGGTTTTGATGAGTCAAATTCTTGAATCACATTTCATCAGATTTTCAGATCCATGACCCCTCTTTCTTTCAACTCCGGGGTAAACAGAACTCGCCTTGATCATCAATGTTAGATAGTCCTTTAGCGCCCGGTTAAAGTCCGGGTGAGGTAGCATCAACCTTTGGATAAAGGAACAAAAAAGTTAGATTTCCTGAGTGAATAATACTAGATCCCTATGAGATTGTCAAGAGAAAGAAGCCCCCCGGGACCATCCACGGGACTCTAGGTTTGAAAGCGGATTCAGGCAACCTAGCCCGATTAACTCGTCAGACTGCAACATGGCTCAACGGCGATCGCCTTCTACCTCTAACCGTTGGGGGGTCTCTCGTTCGGGCTGAAGTTGTTCTGAAGTCTGATTAGAAACCCGATGAAATACCGCACCGATCACAAAAAGCAGAAACAGAACCCCGAGGGCGAAAATAACATTGAGAATCGAGTGACTGGGCCGGTTATTTTTCATGAAAGAGTCGAGGGTACAGCAACAGCACAAGTCCACAGCGCAAGTCCACATCGCATCAAATAGCAGAGTCTTTCGAGGGATTCCGAATACTCGCACCACAGATTGATATTTCCTACAGGTTCAGTCTTAAAGGGTAACCGGAGGTTTTTGACTCTATCGCCGGGAATAATTCACGTAAAAATCCCTCGATTCCCTCGGAGATATTTCCCTCAAACTTCCACAAACTCTAGCTATTTACCTCTTTAGACAGAGGTGAGAGACCCCCCTATTCTTTTAATGTGAAAAACTAGAGCCGCGACGATCGCCGCCTCCCCACAACCCGGGGAAAACCCTCTCTCCTCGCCAGCCTTCACCCCGTTACTTTCACCCACAAAGGAGGCGGAAAAAGCTAATTGTGGCTCGTCGAACCACTCTGGGAAACCGCGTCGATTCGCAACGTTCCTCAGTCCTCACGACCCTCACAGAAAGAGCAGCCTGATTGCTGCTGTTCAATTTAGAGAGTGGCGATCGCCCGCCAGAGCGATCGCCCATTGATCAACTGGCTGAGTTCCAGCAGTCCTGATTTGAGTGCAGCCACAAATGGAGTAAAAAACCTCTGTCTCTAGGGGGATGACTCGGGGAGAAGATTACCGGCACAATACTCTTCTTATCAGAAAACATCCCTGGATTTTCTCTTGATTCCACTTTTCGGTATTGATGGAATTAACAAAACAAGAAAGTCCTCAAAAATATTCAAACCTGCTTAACCCAGGAATAACCCCTTGAAAATATTGATTACCAAAGGAGTATAACATTGAATTTTGGCAACCTGATTGGGGCAATCGCTTTTATTGTTTCTTTGATTATTCTCTGGGAAATTAGAACGGTTCTGTTGCTAATTTTTGCCGCGATTGCCTTTGCCACAGTCCTCAACCGGGTGGTGCGTCGTTTGCAGCAATCGCGTCTCAATCGCGGGTTTGCTATTGCCCTGACCATTGGCCTTCTTGTCGCTATCCTGAGTTTATTTTTTGTCTTAATTTTCCCCACCGTTGTTGCTCAATTTCAACAATTGCTGGAACTGATTCCCCAAACCTTGACCCAGTTGCGTCAGTGGTATCAATGGGTACAAACCTTTATCCCCAATCAGGTGATTGAAGATGTTCAAAACATTGATTTTTTAGCTGAACGAATTCCCAATATGGGAAATTGGTTTGGCGGATTCTTTAGGATTTTTTCCAACTCGTTAGACTTTGTATTAAACTTGCTATTGGTCCTCGTGCTCATTGTCATGTTATTAGCCAATCCCACCCTCTATCGCCAGGGTTTTATGCTGATATTTCCAGCATTTTATCGCCGCCGAGTTGATGAAATTCTCCAGGGATGCGAACAAAATCTCGTGGGGTGGGCCGTTGGGCGAATTTTTAACATGGTTTTTATTGCGATCGCCAGTGGATTAGGCTTATGGATAATCGGTGTCCCTTTAGCATTAGTCAACGCCATCATTTCATCTTTACTGACCTACATTCCCAATATTGGCCCGATCTTGGGTTCCATTCCCCCCATCGCCCTCGCCTTCCTAGATTCACCGGTAAAAGGAGTGATAGTCATTGTCTTTTACCTGGTCATTGAGCAGGTAGAAGGGCTAGTCTTAACCCCAATGGTGATGGAAAATGAAATCTCTTTACCCCCAGCAGTTACTTTAACCTCAATGCTGATTTTTTCTCAGTTTTTTGGTCTGCTGGGTTTATTCCTGGCCCTCCCGATTGTGGCGGTGTTACAAGTTTGGTTAAAGGAAGTATTAGTCAAAGATGTCATGAACAATTGGACCCGCCACGAAGCCTATTCTGCTCAAGTCAAAGACATCTTACCCGGTGAACCCTTAACGGATTCTGAACCCTAAGTATAGATTAAAACCCGCACCCTTGAGGGCGCGGGTTTGGGTGACGAGAAGTTCGGGAACACGAATCAACGCTGGTCAAGAATCAGGGTTTGATTGAGGCGGCCCGTACCCCGGGTTTCTTGCCTGACTGTATTGCGATCGCCGGTTAACTCCACATAAATACTGGAATTAGCCGGAGTATAATTTCCGGTGATTTCAATTTCATTTTTACCCGGATTAAGATAGGACGAGAGGTCGATCGCCGTATAGTTGCCGCGAATGGTTTCCACTACTTTCCCATCAATCACAATCTCGGCGTTAATGTAAGTGCCGCGATCGCCCCAAACTTCCAGAACTAATTGGTCGGAATCCACCGTAATCCCGGTGGTTTCTTCGGTTTGAGACAGGTTACTCCCCCGTGACTGTCGGGAATACACCGACTGAGACACCAGATGAGGCTGATCGAAGGGAAAACCCATCCACCCATCATGTCGCGATCGGTCTAAGTGAGTGGGTTGCCCGAGACGACTGCGACTGCGGACGGATTCACTCCTCAATCCGCCCTCGGATTCGACTCTAATTCCCTGTTTATCTACCTGAATTAACATCTGGGATTGGGCTTGAGTCGCACTGAGCATTAAGGGGGCTAAGGATGTGAACAGGGCAACCCATTTCACACTGGGGGGCGGCTTAATTAAATACCCCATAACCTTGATGGTTCTATACATAATTTTAGTCCTAAATCAAAAAAAACAGCCAATCTAACCCATTCTTTTCATTCCATTCAATTACTCAATTAACCGCAATTGTTCTCGATAGCGAATGGCCGGATTCTGAATAGAGTTCAGGCGATCGGCAGGATTATCAACGTTGATTTGAGGATTGACCTGAATCTGCACCGGGTAGCTGGTTGACCTGAGCAGTCGCTCTGTCCCTCGGACGGACTGACGAACAGAACGGTTTTGAACGGCCCGATTCGGTCCGACATGAATTTGAGTTCCCGTAGTCACGGTGGCATTGCGACCACAAGTGCCGGGGTTTCCCATGTCTACGGTATTGGTTTGCTGGGCCGGTCCTGCGCCACTGATAGAAATTTGCACGCCGGTATCAATTTGCACACATTGGGCGGCAGCTAACTCTATAGTAACGGGGGCAATACTGAATAAAGCTGCCATAGATAAACTGCTTAGGATTGAAGATTTTTTCATGAATTTTACGGACAAAGGTGACTCAATTGAGAAGAGAAAAAGAAGTATTTCTCTCGGATTTTATGACAGTAAATCAAGGGGATGCACCAAGATTGAGTCTGATCTAGCGTTTACAAAATTATCAAAATCAGGCCATTAGTGCCGGATAAAATTTTGATGATTTCGGGAAGAAGTGTTGGGAAGATTAGCCGGAGTGCGGATGATACTGGGGCTAATCGATTGGTGTAGGCGGTTTGAGGATGGCACAGCAGAATTGGGAGAGGTCCGACCCCGGGGCTCACCATAATACAGATTGATGTTTTGGTTAACGGTGTTACTGTTGCCGGTAATCGCCGTTTGTTGATTGATGGCGGGAATTGGGGGGCGATGGTGACCCGGTGAGACTTGTGCCCCTAGGGGAGTGGCGATCGCCACGGTGGAAAGGGTTGCTATCAGATAGAGACGGTTGAAGGGTGTGAACATAATTTGCACCGTGAGTAAAGAGGATGACGTCGGGATAGGTCTCACCCGACGTTAGGATCGGGAGTTGTCCACAGGCGATCGCCTTAATGTTTCTTTTGATAGTGAGGACGAGGGCGAGGTGCAAACCGCGTGGTATCCGCTTCCACGGTGGTTTGACGATTGCTTTGACGCACTTGATTGTGATGTCCGTAAACATCGGCATTCTGCAATTGGTCCTGAACAACCCCTTGGTTTCCGAATCCACCACCCCGGCGATCGATATTGGTTTGGGTGGAATTTTGGTCAACAAAGTTCCCATTGCCGGTTATCACCGCACGTTGTTCACTGGTTTGGACTACGGCACTATCCCCAGTGACGCGGTATCCCCCAGCTTGAGCAGGAAGAGGGGCAATGCCTAAAGTGGCGAGGGTGAGTAAACCCAAGACTCCACTGAGTTTCGGCAGTTTGATAGCTTGAGCAACGGTTTGATAAGCCTTGAGAGAGTTAATCATTGTTTTGTCTGGTTTGAAGTGAGTAAGGGTTGAAGAGTGGAGCGATGACGCTACCCTCTTTAATCCTCTGAACATTTTCATTAAAGAGCCTCTGATTTATCCTGTCAAGGGGGTTTGAAGTTTTTTTTAAAGAGCCTCTCTGGGGGATGTTAGGGGAATTTCTGGGAATTTTTTATGGAGTTTATGCCCAGATACTTAAGGGTAAATCATACTTTATATCTCAATTTTTTTGGCAAGCAATATTGCACAATCACCATAAAAATTTTTCTGTCTTTGCCTCTGATCCGGCTGGAAACGGTCCGGGAGAAAAGAAGTAAACTTTTGTAAAAAAAGAGGGGGATTTCCCCTCCGAGTGCTATCTTGAATGCAGACGATATATCTTGAATGACTTCCCGCCCGATTAGAGCGGGATTCGATCGCAGAGTAGGCGTTGCCCAGGTGCTTCCGGGGAGTTCAACGGTCAGCGGTTGCGATCGCCATCTGACCCCCTCCCCCCCCTTACTCTTCCCCTTTCTCAAAGTTCAGGGATGCCGAATTGATGCAGTAGCGCAACCCGGTCGGTTTCGGTCCATCAGGAAAAACGTGACCGAGATGGGCGTCACAATTGGCGCAGAGGACTTCTGTCCGCCGCATAAACAGGGCGCGGTCCTCTTCTTCGGCGACATGAGTCTCCTCAATCGGGGCCCAAAAGGACGGCCACCCGGTACCGGAGTCAAACTTGGTCTGTGAACTAAATAAGGGAGTCCCGCAACAGACACATTTATAGACTCCCTGATCTTTATGATCGTGGTAAGCTCCTGTGAACGCTCTTTCGGTTCCCTTCTTTCTGGTAACCTTAAACTGTTCCGGGGTCAGTTGTGCTTTCCACTCGCTTTCTGATTTTTGGATTTTCTGAACCATTGTTCATTCCTCTGTTGGGGTATGTGAAAGTATTATTCTATCGTTATCCGGGCAAAGGGTTGGGGTTGAAGTCCCCACTCTGCGATAGAGGGAAATCCCACCTCGGTCCCCCCGTTCCAAATGCAAGTCTTCATCTAAGTAGGTGGTTTGCAGCCATCCCGAGGCCCACTTGCCGAAGGGGAGTTTGAGAGGCCCCAGGGAGCCGAGTTGCAACCCCAGGCGCTCAAACCGGAACTGGATGCGGTGCTGTTTGTACTCAAAAGGACCACCCACAATCAGGGAGATCCCGGCAAAGGTGATTTGATTTTCAAACCACAAGCGCTGGCAATCCAGGCGCTGGATGACGGAGGCGATCGCCTTGGGGTGGATGCCGTTCCCCGGTTGGTTCAATTTCTGAGCGTTGCGGGTTCCCGAGGTCCAGAGCAACCGCCATTCCCCCTCTAGCAACTGGCGATCGCCTCGGATTTGGGCTTTTTCCAAAATGGTGACTGCCTCTTGCAGACTTGCCTCGTCCAGACTGCCTTCTTCCAAGTCCTTCAACAGTTGCGATCGCGCCCCTTGCACTGCCTCATCCCTGGTTTGCTTTGTCATACTCTCTTTATCTCCCCGATTTCTTCTCTAATTTATCCAAATTCTGCTCAGAAGTTCAATTCGCCCTCAGAACTGACGCATATTTTGAACACCCACCCTGTAGAGGCGATTCGCGAATCGCCTCTACAGGGTGGGGTGAGGTATGAGCGCCCTTGCAGTCTGAAAAAGCAAAAAAAACCCCTGAATCAGGGTCCAAGGGGATCAACGGGGTGCTACCGTTCCCAAGTCAAGATCAAGTTAACCGGGTTTTGAGAGAGGTTAGAACGGGACTGATGGGGAACGGTGGAGGGACTGGTTAAAAAAAATTGTAAAGAGGATACGATTGCCAGGGTTAAAAAAATTCGATTTAACATAGTCGTGAGCGTTGATTTTTGATAAATCAACTCTAGTCGGGTTTGTTTTGCACTCCGGTTTGGAGGGTGTCGCTATTTGATCCGATCGCCGATTATTCCCTTCAACCCTGACTCAGATGAGAACTTGATTCGCTCACGGGAGGGACAATTGAAAATCTGGCAAGGTGACGGATAGTTCTCCCCGGCAGTTTAGGGGGATTCGGGTTGATTTTTGCCCAAATAAGATAAGAGCGATCGCCTGAAACCAAATGATCGCCCTCTAGTTTGAGTCGGTGGAAAATGACCCCTCGAACCGATGGCAATCCTTGGACTCTATTAATTTTTGTACCCGAAAAATTCGGTCCGGGCGATCGCTCCCCTAAAAATAACGCTTGTACTCACTGAGCGATGGGGAAATATCCGGCCTTAAACATTAAAAATCGCGTCGCTTTTTCAGACTTGTTCGCTGAAAGCAACACGGGAGAAAGATTGAATACTTCAGGGTTTCCACCTGGTTTCGGGGGATGAACTGCGCTACTCCAGACTGATTGAAGGTCTGATTTTTTCAGGAAGAAGGTTCGGGTTTTTGAGGTTGAAGATCATCAAGGAGGGGGCCAAATGTTAGGTAATCCGATGGGTTCTCTTTTAGCTAGGCAGCTCTTTGAGACGAATTTGAGTTGGATGTCTCGGACGGTTTAATGACAATCCATTGACCTGTCACGGGATCGCGATAGGTCTCAAATGGATTCTGACGTAGTGGGGGATTTGGTTGCTCCATCGTTTTACCCTTGCCTCATGCAACAAAAGCATACACCTTTATTAATTATCCTAGATGGCTTTTGTCTGGGATGGGGCGATCGGTCTCAATAAGCCGATGCGATCGTCATCACATCGGCTTATTGAGGGGCTTCTTACCCTACATCTCTGCTATTTCCCGATCCCACAAGACTGTTCTCAAATCCGGTGGATTTTAATTTTTTCTCTAGGGGATTCTTAGAGAGTGAAGTGAGAAACTCGGTTGCTGGGTTCAGATGAGTCAGTGCGGTTTAAACTACAAATCTGCCTCAATTGAAAACAAATTCCCCGGTGAGTTCAGAATCGGGAGGTTAATTTCCGACTCTGAACTCAACGGGGAGTTGGAGTTAATAAAGAGCCGATTGAGTTTAACCCCTGTTGCGATCAAGGGTTCAGTCCGAGTCATGACATCTCCCCCTCTGTAGTTGAGGGATGATTCAGGGAAGGAATGGCATCCCTGGGGACTCGGTTAGAGGGTCCGGCGAAAAAAATCAAAAACTTTCGTCAAAAGTCGGGCAATCCGGAAGTAGGATTGATAGGGGAAGGGCAGGGGCAAGGGAAGGGAATAGCCATAGGTTCGATTTATTAAGTGTTCTAGGCGCACTGGAAGGGTTACACCCAGGGGTAGGTGAAATGGTGTTTTTAAGTTTTTCCACAGGCGATCGAGCATGGGACGGTGTTAATCCAGATTTTTTTAAGAGTTGCCTTCACATTAAGCATGGCGCAAAACCTATTTCCGTGTCAAATGATACGAGATTCCCGCGGCTAATTCTAGGGTCCATGAGTTCAGTTCCTCAGTTTGCCGGGGAAATTTCCCGGGACACAGGGTCAGGACTCACGCCCGATCGCCCGATTCTAGGGAGACTTGTGATGCCCTCGATCGCCCTGATGAATCCCTGAGTTTCATAGGGGTTCTGAGCAATTATACAAGGAAGCTATTGTATCCCTAGGGTAATCCAGACTACAGGCCGTTATTAGAAGTACAGAGGGAGTGGCGCAGTGCGATCGCCTTGAGAGAGTTGAATTTCACCGCTGATTTGAAATCCACGACTCTCTTAATCCCAAACCTCACCGGATTTCAGCTTAAATGTTGCCACAAAAGCATTTGCTGCAACCGGAGGGGTGCCGGGAACAATACGGGTGAGCCCGTACCTTGCTTGTATGATATCGGCAAAGACGTCGTTGGAATATTTTATAGTTATGGAAGAAAATAATATTTTACCCGAATGCTGTGATGATGATGTGGTGTCATTTCGCGGCAAACTGTTTAAAGTCAGTCAATTACGGAAAATGATGGGCCATGCCATGACCGAGGAAAACCAACTTAATCATACCCTTTCTAATGCATTAAGACAAAAAGGATTAGAGTTGGGGCTGACAGATACGAAAGAGTTTTTGAATCAAGGGGTGAAAGGGGAAATTCTGACCATTACGGGTCAGGGTTGGCAAAAAGGCAAAATTAAAATGAAAATTAGTCTGGAATTTATCCCGGATGTTCCCCGGGAAGCCCTGTTGTCATCTGGGAAGAAGCCGCAGATGCAGACGGGGGCCGATCGCCCCTTAGAGGAGAAGGACTACAGTAGTAGAGGAATGCCACAGTCGGAAAAAAACGGTCACCGACAGCGCTACCCCCGCTAACCAAAAACCGTTACAATAGCATCGCGTTCTTTTGCCCAACGCCTACCCCTTGGTGCTATGACCCATTCTCAAACCCCGATCCAAACGGCCATTTTTTCCAACGACACCTTAATTAAGCTCCCTTCCCACAAGTTTTATCGGCAGACATTCCTGTTTAATGAACTGCTGTCTATCCTCCTGTGGGCCGTTACCCGCGTTTCTTACGACGTCAACTGTTTAATTGATGGGTCGAAAGGAACGGCGATTCAACCCAGTGGGGGATGGGATCGCGGGACGATTCGCTTGTTGGCGATCGCCGGATTCAAAATGCGTGGCGAGGAAACGTTACATCACATTGATTGTCTAACCCGACAAACCCCCAGGTTAATTTTGCCCGATACTGCCGTCATTCAAGCCGATACCAATCTGATTTGTCGCGAACCCCGTCAAGTCAGCGAAATTGTCAAAGAGCTCAAAGAAGAAGTCCAAATCGCCTGTTCAGAAATGACCGATTTTGTCAAACCGACTCGTTTAGGGTTTCCCACCATTGAATTTCTGGAACCGGGTCAGGAATGGCGACACGCAGAGATGCGCCTCACGATGGAATTATCTTTTATCAGCGATCGCACCCCGGACGATGACAACGGACAACCCAGAGATCGGGTGATTCCTCAAAGCATTTCCCCCCTCGGTGATGTTTACGGTCCCTCCA
>CAYUEH010000066.1:0-1260 GCA_964442465.1 uncultured Laspinema sp.
TGTCAAAACTTGCTGCATATTCCCTTGGATGAGATTAGGAATATCCAACCACAATCCGGGGAAGACTTGAGAGCGAATTATCCCTTGCTCATCGGGCAAGACTGATACATAATCTCCGTCTTCTAAGCGAAACCAATCAATTTTTTCATCAAAAACTTGCCATATCATATATTCTTTCACCCCATTGCGGCGATAGGCGCGTTTTTTATCCCCGAGGTCAATGGCGGCGCTACTGGCGGCAATTTCAGCGACGAGTTCCGGTGCGCCTTGGATGTATCCCTGTTCGTCAATGGTCGATTGTCCTCCGTTTTCGGGGCGAATTAATAAGACGCCATCGGGTTGGAGTTCGTTTTCTAAATCTAGACGCACAGTGGGTTCAATTCCCATCTGAACTTGGGGGGTGGCAATTTTATAAGTCCACAACCACCCGATTAAGTCACCATGAGGTTCGGCATGGGACCGAAAACGTAAGGGAGATGCCATATAAACGACTCCTTCAATCAGTTCAGCTTTTTTGATGTCCGGCATGGCGTGATAGCGGCGCTCGAATTCGGGACGAATCAGGCGATCGCCATTTTCTAAGGGGGGTAAGGCGGGAGTGGGTTTCACCTGAGAGGCGATCGCTTGAGGTTGGATGGATGTCATCGCAATACTCTCCATTAGTGCAGTACAAATTATATGTCCTCTTCAGCACAGCGCAGGCAGAGCTTTTTTGATACTGCCCCATCCGGCTGCTGGGTCTGTTATTTTAAAGTGATGTTTTTATGATAAACCCCATCGATTGGGATTGGGGGTCAAGGGTCCCCTGGAGTGGTGAATTCGGGGACTCCTGGCGCATTTTCCTTAGAAAATTAAGGGGGCGATCGCTGAGGGGTTTTTTCAGGTAATATCTGAATTGTCAATCCCCTGAAAAAAGTAGCAGATCCTTATGAATTTAAACCAGTTAACCGTCGAAGATATTCAAGAATTGGCCGATAATCCGACTATTTTTGATCAAGGTCAATTGTGCTATGAAAGGAGGTCGGTTGATCAGTTTTATCTCTCTGGCAAAGGGATTACGGCGAAGGTCCAGACTAAACAAGGTAACTACAGTGTAGAAGTTCGCACGGGTGGGGGAACTCTCACGATGAATTGTACTTGTGGTTATGAGGATGGAGTTTGTGATCATCGGGTGGCGGTGTTGTTGTATGCGATTTACGGTGACCCAGATGATCCAGTGGAGAATGATGAGGATGAGATGGAGGCGATCGCAGAGGATTC
>CAYUEH010000066.1:1360-2427 GCA_964442465.1 uncultured Laspinema sp.
GAAGAATATTTAATCGGGGATGAGGAAATTACTCAAGCATTAGAGCGATTTGCTCGGGTTGTGTTGGCTTTAGAAGAGAGTGGAACCCAGAAGCAAATTTATATTAATTCGGTGGTTGCTCTGCTTGATTGGGAGATGTTCCAGCGCGATGAACTGGATGGGGTGATTAAAGATACCCTGGATATCCTTTGCACGACTCAGGAAGATTATCACTATCTGATTCAACAGTTAGAAGGTTGCTATCATGAAGATGCTGTAGATTGGATTGCCGACTGTTACCGCAGGTTAGGGGATGAGAAAAATTATTTACGGTGGCGTGAGTCAAATTTACTTCGTCCCTATCAGTATTTGGAGTTAGCTAGTTATTGGCAGGAACAAGGAAAGCTTGAAAAATATAGGGGGACGTTAGAACGATGGGTCTCTATGTACAACCTGGACAAACTTGATAGGGATGATTATGGAAGCTTGCAAGATTATTATACTGACCGTAACCATCACCAGATCATTTTGTCTAAATTAAGTGATTTTTATCAAGAGAAAGGGGACTCGGAGAACCATTATCGGGTCTTGATGCTGAGGTTGGAGGAAAATGGCTATTCTCTTGATTTGTATCAGCAGATTAAGGAGGTGGCTACGGGGTTAAAGCGGTGGTCACTGGCACAGCCAAGGTTATTGGAACTTGCGTCCACTAATCTGAGCTGGTTAGCGGAAATTTATTTATATGAAGAAGAGTGGGACAAGGCGATCGCCTTATCTCAAAACTCTAATTGTGGGCAGTACACGGAGATTCAAATTGCCCAGGGGGTGAAGGAACATCGCCCTCAAGGGGCGATCGCCATTTATGAAAAGGTGGTGATGCAGTATATCAATGGCAAGACGCGATCGAGTTACAACACTGCCGCAATGTACGCAGAGACGCTCAAATCGATTTATCTGGATATAGTAAAAGATGCATCCCTGTGGCAGCGTTATATTGATAAGCTCCGGCAGACTTATCGCGGTTATCCGGCGTTGCAGGATGAGTTTAAGGGGTTGTAGAAGACAAGAGGGGCGATCGCCTTGATGAA
>CAYUEH010000066.1:2527-9108 GCA_964442465.1 uncultured Laspinema sp.
GGGTCAAATCCGAGGTAATTTTGACCACCATTAGCACCGTTAGACTTCACGAAGAAATCAATAAAGGTATTTCCGGTAAAACTGCCCAAACTGGTCCCTTGTCCGAGTTTCAGGGGTCCCTGACTGTTAGGCAGAATGCTCAGGGGGGAGGAAATATCATCAAAAATCATGTTTTTGCTGGTTCCGCCATCTACCGAGTAGAATAGCTGATTCCGGTAGCTTGCTCCTTCATTGATGAAGAACACTTCTACATCTTGAACGCCACCGCCCCAACGCAGTTTACTCAGGTCCGCTTGAGGGCGATCGAGGGTATTGAGCTTCTTACGCTCTACGTTCACCACACTGTTAAACATATTCCAAGTATCGAAATCTAACCGCAATAGACTGCTGGGGGCGTCTGTATATTGGGCGTCATACTTGGATTGAGTCACCTGAGCGGCAGCGCTTTGAGCCGTGAAAACGCTGGCGGTGGTGGCAACCAATGCCATCAAACCTAGGGTGCATTGGCGACCGATTGTCTTGAGAGATGAAATGTTGTTACTGATTTGAGCGTTCATGATTGGGGTCTCCCTGTTTCTGAACAATGAGTTCAAGTAATTTTGTTGCGAATGGAATTCTCTGGCAAAACTGTGTCTGCGTACCTGCACCCTATGTGATTTTTATAATATGGGGTTTTTGGAGCAAAGGCAAGAGTCAAAACAGACTCTTGTTCAGAGCTTTATCTTTAATCGGGCTTTTTTAAAGGGTTTGTAAATTTCCAGGGTTTGGAGTCCTCAATTTCCGCCAAACATGGCCACATTTAGGGGCTTGATTCCCTAACTTAGGGCATCGGTTCAGAATTCAATCCGTGGGACAACAACTGTGTTTCTATGTTGCGGTTTCTCATGGGGTGCTAAGGGGTATAGGCGGTAGGGGGCTGTTGACTGAAGCTCGAACAGAACTGACCCCGGGGGTTATTTAAGGTAACCGGATACTAAAGGGAGTGCAGAGGGCGGGTTTTTGCTCACGTTTCTAGGGCGGATCGTCAATTCAGTCTGAGTTCAGGTTGAATGTCTAAGAATTGCGCAACCGGGAAAGGGTTTCTCAGGGGCCTTTCCTGGCCTCGGGCGATCGCCTGCGGGAGGTTCTAAGATAGGATCGGATTGGTTCACGGGTTGAAACAACAAACACCAGAGGTAGCTACTTATGAATTTAAACGATCTGACTATAGAAGAAATTACAGACTTTGCCGATAGTCCAGCTATTTTCCAAAAAGGTCAACAGTGTCATGGGAACGGCAGGGTGGATCAGTTTTTTATGTCGGGAAAGGGGATTAAGGCGAAGGTTGAGGGAAAACAAGGCCCCTATTCTGTAGAAATTCGCCCAGGTAGGGGCAATCTCACCACGGATTGTACTTGTGCTTATCCGGGAGAGGTTTGTGAGCATATTGTGGCAGTGTTGCTGTATTCTCTGTTAGGGAACCCAGATGAGGAGGAGGATGAAGCAGCGATGTTCCCCCATCATGGGATTCCTATTTCGGAGAATAAATTCCAACAGTTATTTAGGGGAGAACTGTATATTGAGGATTTATTTGAATTAATGGCCCAATCTGAACGAAAAAACAATGTGATTCCCTTTCCTAACTCCAAAAAAATGACGGTGGCGGAGTTGAAACAGGAAATTCAGGAGTTTTTTGAGTCAGCCCAAGCTGAGGAAGAGCCACCTTTGAATCCTTTTTATTATGGATTTTTCAACAGGAGCGGCTCTGAATTTACTAACTTAAATTCGGTGTTTGCACAGTTGAATCACCTCACTTTGAAAAAACAGATTGATGTGTTATGGTATGTGGTGACTTCGGGGAACTTGACTTTTAGTCAGACCGGGACTGTGGTCGGGGATGTTGAGATTGCTGAAGCGTTGGCGTTATTTGCCGATCGCGTCATGGCTTTAGATCTGAAGATGCCCGAGAAAGAGGTATATCTGAATTCCCTGATTGCGGCTTTCGATTGGCCGATGTTCCTGAATGAGGAACTGGATAGTGCCCTGAAGGAAGCGATGGATACCCTTTGTTCTACGGAGGAGGAGTTACGCTATGCGCTCGCCACCCTAGAACGGTGTGGTTTGGAACAGAATAGCCGCGAGTGGGTGATGGAGGCCTATCGCACCTTGGGGGATGGGGAGAAGTTGCTCCGGTTATCTGAGGAAAATTTGGAAACTGTTGAAGATTATTTAAAATTGGCACATTATTGGCGGGAGATAGAACAAAATGTCCCTCGTTCGATTGAGATTTTGGAACAGTGGATTGAGGATTGTACGCCCAAAGATTGGGATAATGTCAAGGTCTGGGGGGAGTTGTATGGCTCGGGTTCTGACAATATTTGGATTCTTTTACAAGACTTAGTGAGGTTTTATACAGACAGTAAAGACGATAAAAATCTGTATCGCGTGATGAGGGTGTGGTTGCGGATCGAGGGTCTCTCCCTGGAATTTTATCAGGATTTCAAGACGGTGGCTGAACGGTTACATTGTGTAAAACAGTGCCAAGCGCAGATTCGGATGTTCGCCCGGGATGAGGCGGATGAGCTGATTGCCATCTATTTTGAGGAGGAAGATTGGGACAGGGCGATCGCCTTGGCACAGGAGATTGAGTTACCCCTAGAGATGCAAGTGGCGATCGCCCAAGGGGTGAGAGAGTCTCATCCAGAAGAGGCGATCGCTCTATATGACCAACTGGTACATTCCTATATTCAAAAGAAAACCCGACCGAATTATCAGACTGCTGCGGAGTATGCGGCGCTGATCCGAGAGATTTATCTCTCCGTTCTCAACAAACCATCCCAGTGGCAGAAGTATATCGATGCACTCCGGCAACAGTATCAGCGCTACCGCGCTTTACAAGAAGAGTTGCAAAAGATTCCGGGTGGGGGGTAACATCGACTAAAAACATCACCTCGGAACATTTTTAGTTTCAACCCCCTGTAGAGGCGAAAAGCGAATCGCCTCTACAGGGGGGGTGGGGATTTATCTATTGTTGGTTGTTGGTATTTTGTTCGGGCGAAAAGCGAATCGCCTCTACAGGGGGGGTGGGGATTTATCTACCGCCGGTTGAAACCCCCGACGGTTGTTGAAACAGAGGCTCTCTATTTCTGGTAAGAGAGAGTAAATCCTGCACAGAATCAGGGGTTTGGCGGTTTTTGGTGGCGTCAAATGCACCGACAGGGGATTTTGTCTCCCTTTGTTCGTATAATTGGGTACGAAAACTCTATCTGACGAGGGTGGATTTTACTACTTTGGGAATGGGACAAACCCGGGAGAGGCGGTTAATAATAAAACTATAAGACAAAAAGACGTTCAGAGATTTATATCGAGGAAGACTCGTGATGTTTATTTTATCTAGTTTATTACATCAATCCACAACTCCTTTTGAACTTCGCTTAGATGATGTTTGGCTGCCTATCCGCAACTGGATCGATGGCATTGAAATTACCAATCCTCAACAGGCGAAAGAGTTGTGTAAGCTAATTCCATCGCAATGTCCATTTCAACGGGATGTCCAGCTATTTGGACGGACTTTATTTCACATTCCGCCGCTATGCAAGCTCAATCCCTTTTATGAACAACTGGTATTTCTGCGGTTTCGGGCGCTTTGCTTCCTGGCCGATGAATGTGGCGAAGATGTTACGGCCTATTGTTAATCCGGCTGCCCTCATGGGTTCATTTTTCAAGGTTCTCGCCCTTCATCTTCAGGCCGTTCCTCCGGTAACTCCGTACATTTACTCATGTTAAAAGCCGGTTTCTCTAAGCCGAACCCCTAGGGACGGTTTCTACGACTCAAGCTATATTGACCGATGCGTTACATTTTGTTACAGTAGAAGAAATGAGAGGCAAAACACTGCATCTCAATTGTTAATAAATGACGGAGCCAATATGAACGGCAACATTCGCATCGGCAACTTATTCGGAATCCCTTTTTATGTAAACCCTTCGTGGTTTTTAGTGCTGGCTTTAGTGACTTTTAGTTATGGCGGAGCGCTGGCCTCTAGCTTTCCAGGAATGGGGTTAATATTCCCCTGGATATTAGGATTGGTTGCGGCGTTGTTGCTGTTTGCTTCGGTTTTAGCCCATGAACTGGGACATAGTTTTGTGGCAATTCGCCAGGGAATTGAAGTCAAATCTATCACTTTGTTTTTGTTCGGGGGATTGGCCAGTTTAGAACGGGAGTCCAAAACCCCCGGTGAGGCATTTTGGGTGGCGATCGCCGGACCGGCAGTGAGCTTGATGTTGTTTATCCTGTTTAGTGCAGTCGTCTTAACCACCCCAATCACCGGCGCAGTCGCTGCAATTCTCGAACTGTTGGCCTCGATCAACTTAATGTTAGGTCTGTTTAACCTGATTCCCGGTTTACCCCTCGATGGTGGGAATATCCTCAAATCCCTGGTTTGGAAAATTACTGGCAACCCCTATAAAGGTGTGATTTTTGCCGGACGAGTGGGTCAAGCACTCGGTTGGATTGCGGTACTCCTCGGTGGGTTAGCGATCCTCGGTCTCAGTCCCATTGGCAGCTTCTGGACCTTGTTAATCGGGTTCTTCGTGGTGCAGAATGCGGGGACTGCGGCACAATCGGCCTCAATCCAAGATACCCTCTCTCACTATACCGCAGCGGATGCGGTCAACCCCAACAGTCCAATTGTCTCTGCGGAACTCTCTTTGCGTGAGTTTGCCAACGAGTATATTATCGGAAAAACCCAATGGCGCAAGTTTTTAGTCACGGATGAGGCGGGATATTTAATCGGTTCGATCGCCGTGGATGATTTGAAACTGATTTCGACCTCAGACTGGCCGAATACTCAGGTGAAAGAACTGATGAAAGCAGTAGAATCCACGACTACCATCAAATCCAATGTCACCTTACTTGAGGCGATCGCCATTCTCGAAGACCGAGATTTAAGTGAGTTACCTGTAATTAATGACAATGGCGTTTTAGTCGGACTCCTGGAAAAAGGTGAGATTGTCCGGAAACTCCAACAACAAAAATCGAGACAAACCAATCCGGCCTAATTCTTGATTGCTCTGAGTTCAATCTAACTCTGACCCGGTTTCTGTTAGGAAACCGGGTTTTTTTCTGTCCCTGTTCCCTCCCGGCAACCCCCCATTCACCGGAATTTTAAGGGGAAGGTTAACGGAATGGACCCCTGGACTGAGGGAATCTCTCCCTCTCAAGGATTGGCGGCAGTCGGGCCCCAATTCCCGGAATCTTAAGCGCCCTATTTACAGGAACTTAAGCGCGAGGTTGAGTATGAATACTTGACTTGTCAAAGGGAACGCAATCGAGTAAGGTAAGAGAGTCATCAAACTAGCCTTGTTGTTTAATTCAACCCCCTTACTCAACGCCCTCCACCGAATCAAACATGAGATGGGGTTTTCCAAAATTAGGCAATTAGGATGGAGAAACTCAGGGTGGTCAAGGGGATAACGATTAACGGATTTTAGGAGGTCAGGGGGGATTGTGGGTTATTGGTTTGCTCCAGTCAAAGAATCAAAGGCAAAGCAGATTCAGTTGATCCTCACTGGATTGGTTGCTACTGTGATTGGCGCGCATCAACATCCTTTGTTGGCCCAAGGTATTGACCCAGCAACTGATGGGACCGGGACCACAATTACCACCGATGGACCCCAATTTAATATTCAGGGGGGACAACAGTCGGCAGATGGGGCCAATTTGTTCCATAGTTTTGACCGCTTCAATTTAGAGGTAGGACAAGTTGCGAATTTTTTATCTAACCCGGCGATCGCTAACATTTTGGGGAGAGTTACTGGCGGTGATGCCTCTTATATTAATGGATTAATTCAAATTACCGGGGGCCAGTCCAATCTCTATTTAATGAATCCGGCAGGAATTGTCTTCGGGTCGAACGCGCAACTAAACGTTCCGGGGGACTTTTTAGCAACGACTGCCACCGGAATTGGGGTGGGGGATGGGTGGTTTAATGCGATCGGGGACAATCACTGGGCGAGTTTAGTGGGAACCCCGTCTCAATTTGCCTTTGGGTTAGCACAACCGGGAAGTATTGCCAATTTTGGGGAGTTAATCCTGCAACCGGGGAATCAGTTAACGTTGTTAGGCGGGAGTATTCTGAATACGGGAACCATTGCCGCGCCTGGGGGAACGATGACGATCGCCGCAGTTCCTGGTGAAAGTTGGGTGAGAATTTCCCAAGAAAATCATCTGCTGAGTTTAGAGGTGAGACCGCAGCAGATGCAACCCTTTGAGGCGATCGCCCCCTTGTCTTTACCGGAATTGCTCGTGGGAGGGAGTCTCCCCCACGCCACCACCGTGGAGGTCCAAGACGATGGCACGATCGCCCTCACAGGTTCAGGAGTCACCGTTGCGCCCCAACCCGGAGATGCCATCACCTCCGGGACCCTGGATGTCTCGGCAGAGGAAACCACCGGAGGACAAATCGCCCTCCTCGGCAACCGAGTCGGGGTGATTGAAGGCACTCTGGATGCCTCCGGGAGTGGTGGCGGCACCCTTAGAATTGGCGGCGACTTTCGGGGAGAGGGTTCGATTCCCAATGCCACCCAAACCCTGGTTACGGCAG
>CAYUEH010000066.1:9208-13419 GCA_964442465.1 uncultured Laspinema sp.
AATAGCACGATTTTATGGACGGATGATCCCGGTACGACCTATACAATTAATGCGGGAACCTTAGAGGGGATTCTTGCCGATATCCGTCTGGAGGCGAGTAACGATATCATCATCGCCGATGGGGTTTCCCTGAACTTTGTCAATCCCGGAGGAACCCTGATTGGGGCCAATCCCTTACAACTGGCCTTGATTGCCGATGCCAATAATAGCGGCAGTGGCGACTTTAGAATGGACCCGACGCAATCGATTGTCGCCAAAGGTCGGAGTCTGACCATTTCTGGGGTGAATATTACCCTGGGAAATGTGGATGTGAGTGATATTAGTAAGAATATCCTAGGTTTGGGACTAATGGCCCGAAATGCCGGGAGTGTCAACCTCACCGCCACTGGGGGAGATCTTGTCACCGGGAATATTATCGCCGAGGCGAATGATAATTTGCTG
Organism: uncultured Laspinema sp.; assembly: GCA_964442465.1. Classification (GTDB taxonomy): domain Bacteria; phylum Cyanobacteriota; class Cyanobacteriia; order Cyanobacteriales; family Laspinemataceae; genus Laspinema. The sequence goes on from CAYUEH010000066.1 coordinate 9,650, forward strand.
GGGGATTTGATCCAGCAAGGCGGTGGGAATATTACCCTATCTGCCCCCTGGGGACGAGTGGAAACGGGGATTCTCAGTACCGCTGCCTATATGGATGGGTTGGTGAAAGGGGATGGGGGTGCAGTCGAGATCGCTGCTGGCACTGATATCCAAACAAGGAATATGATCGCCCGCAGTAGTGGGGCCGATGGAGGTGCAATCACTTTAGATAGCGCCAGTGGTTCCATTCTGACCGGACATATTAATTCTCGGTCCTATAATAATGGAAATGGGGGAAACATTCTCCTCAGAGCAAATCAGGGGAACATTGAGACGGAGAGAATTTGGTCCCGGTCTAACACCAATGGCACCCGTGGTGGCAGTATCGATTTATATGCACCAACGGGGACAATTTCGGTGCAGTCAATTCAAGGATATATTAATCCGATTAACATTGAAGGGGATCTCCAGGTTAATCAGGACTTGACCCTTGAACAGTACCTCGATCAAGGAGAGATCAACCTGGAAGGGGCGGTGAATGGGGATGCCAGTTTGGTCCTCCAGACGGAACAGGGAATGGTCACCATTCATTCTGTGGTGGGGGAAGACAGACCGTTAGTGGATTTAACGGTGAATGCGGGTCAGACGGCGATCGCTGAAAATATCACCACCACGAATACGCAAACCTATAATACCCCGATTAATGTGACCGGGGATGTGGAACTCACCGCCAATCGGATTCATTTTACCGATGTCGTTTCCGGAACCACTCACCTCACCTTACAACCCTTTAACCCCACCCAAGACATGGCGATCGCCGGACCGGGTACGGGAAATCCCAACATTTTTCAACTCACAGCAACGGATTTGGGATGGTTACAACCGGGATTTGCCTCCCTGACTATTGGCCGGAACAACAGTAGCGGGATTGCCACCGTTACCCATTCTCACACCTTTAACGACCCCTTGCTGATTAGATCTCCGGAGGGTGCCGGTGCGATTTTGGCCCCGGATGGGATGGTGGGAAATGCCGCGATCGCCCTAGATGCAGGGACGGATATTATCACCGGGGATATCATCGCCCCGGGAGGGATTGACCTGAATGCTGGGGAACATATTACCACGGAAATCCTGAATGCCTCATCTGCTGGGGATGGCGGGGAGATTACGGTTGCCGCAGGAGGCAATGTTACTCCAGGAAATATTACGGCAGTGGGAAATTCAGGAACCGGAGGGGCAGTCGCCCTGACTGCTGGCGGAATCATCACCCCAGACGATGAAATCATCACCAACAACAATGCCATTCACATCGAGGGAACTGTTCTCTTGGACCGCAATACCACCGTTGATGCTGGAGGCGGTACGATTGATCTCATCGGTGAGATTGATGGGGGGTATGATTTAACCTTGGAAACCGCCACGGGTACAATCAACCTAGAGGGGAATATTGGAGAAACCACCCCGTTAAATATCCTCACCACCGATACCCCCACCACCTTATGGGGAAATGCCACTGCCACTCTCCTCGACTTCGGGGACAGTTTATTATTAAATGGCAATCACCGCTTACGGGGAGAGGAAATTGACTTTGGCGGTGCGGTTTCCGGGACAGGTGACCTCACCTTAGAACCCTTCACCGCCAACCAACCCATTGCCTTGGGGTATGCAGAGAATAATACCCCCGCCTTAGACTTAACCTTAACGGAATTAAATCAACTCCAAAATGGATTTAATTCGATTACCATTGGCCGGACTGATGGGACTGCACCGATTGAGGTGAATCAAGTTGCTATCAGCGACCCTCTGACCCTGCGATCGCAAACCGGCAGGATTAATTTACATAATACAGTCCGAGGCACCGATAACGCTTCCCTGACCTTTTCGACTCAGGGGGATATTTCAATCCTCAATCCCGCTACCGTAGAAACAACGAACGGAGATATTACCTTCGATGGGACTGTTAATGGCAATCAGAACTTAACTGTCACTGCTGGAAACGGGAGTAGCATCAATTTTAATTCCAGCATCGGGGCAGTTACGCCTTTAAATGATATTACATTAACCGCTGACAACCTAAATTTTGGCGGGACAATTCGGGGTGAAGGGGATTTAGTGGTACAACCCTTTACTCCCAGTTTAGATATCAACCTGGGGGAAGTTAATACGGGAAATCATTCCGCCTTAACCCTGACTGCCACGGAACTGGATTTATTACAAACCGGGTTTAATTCCATCACCATTGGACGGACAGATGGAACCGGCACCACAACCCTAGAAGCAGTTCGGGGCGTTATAGAATTTAGAGATTCCCTGATTTTGCGGGGGAATACCGTAGAACTGGCCGGTGGAATTCAGGGGGAAAATGATTCCTCAATTACCTTTGAAGGCAACAGTATTATTCTGGAAGATAATACAGCAGTGGAAACGGGTCAGGGAGATATTACCTTTGCCGGGACCGTGACGGGCGATCGCGTCTTAACTCTGAATGCAGACCATGGCACAATTCGCTTAGAAACTGCTAATTTAGCAGCACTGAATGCCACCGCAATTCAAACCCTTCTCGATGGGGATATTGTCACCACCCAAAGTAATGGGATTATAATTCAAAGCGAGAATATTCAACTGAATCGAGACCTGACCCTGGATACATCCGCAGCAAATGGAAAGATTATCCTCGGAGGAACCGTGAATGGTTTCCAAGAATTGACCTTAAATAGCGGCACAGGTAACCTGCAAATTGTGAATGCCATTGGGACTATCATTCCCCTGATTGGGTTAGAAATTCAGGCCGGGAAGGTCACCGTCAATGCCCCGATCGCCGTAGAATTAGGCGGGATGACCATTGATGCCACGGGAACCGTTCGTTTGAACCGCCCGATCGCCACCCCAGGCAATACCCAGGTAACCGCTGTCGGGAATATCACCACCGGGGATATCACCTCCGGCAACATTACCCTAGAGAGTACATCCGGTTCAGTCGCCGTCGGACCCTTAACCACCCAGGGAGACAATGGCGGAGGGATTTCCCTGAGTGCCCAAACTGGCATCACTGGGGAAAACATCAATAGTAGCGCCAACCTCGGAACTGGGGGAACTCTCACTGTGGAAACCACCAGCGGGAATATTACCCTGGGAAATATTAATACATCCGGCATCACCCAAGGGGGTGAGGTGCGAATTGAAACCGGGAATCATATCACCATTGGGTCCGTGCATAGTCGCGCCACCGCAGGAGATGGGGGTAACATTGCCTTAACCGGAGGCAATGGCACTTTGGCATTGGGAACGATTACCTCGGGAGACTTGAACGCTTCTGGTGCATTGGATGCAGGCAACATACAAGTCCTCGCTGAAACGGCCATCTTTGCCGGGGCGATCGCCGCCACCGGAACGACAGGGTCCGGGGGAAATGTCACTCTCGACCCAGAAGGGGATATCGAAGTGAGTTGGATTAATACGCAAGGGGGGACAATCGGCGGCACCGTTGATATTACCACCGGCAGCAATTTCCGCGCTACGGGGACATTTACTGCTGCCAATGGACAACCGGCGAGTATTTCCACCATTGGCGGGACCGGGAGTGGGTCGATTATTATTCGTCATGGCGGCGATGGGATTGTGCCTTTTATCGTCGGAGATGCCCGCATCAATGGCACTGCGGGGGCCTTGCTCACTGGGACCGATGCGATTATCAATGACTCGTTTTTATACACCTTTACCCAAGGCAATATTGGGATTTACTCGGTTCCGGAACCAACACCAGAACCAACACCAGAACCAACACCAGAACC
>CAYUEH010000066.1:13519-14883 GCA_964442465.1 uncultured Laspinema sp.
GAACCAACACCAGAACCAACACCAGAACCAACACCAGAACCGACACCAACACTAGAACCAACACCAACACTAGAACCAACACCAACACCGACACCAACACCAGAAACAACACCAGAACCAACACCAGAACCAACTCCAACACCAACTCCAACACCAACACCAACACCAACACCAACACCAACACCAACTCCAGAACCAACTCCAGAACCAACACCAACACCAACACCAGCGCCAACACCAGCGCCGGTAGAATCATCTACACCAGCGCCAACACCGACACCGGCGCCGGTAGAATCATCTGCACCAACACCAGCGCCAACACCGACACCGGCGCCGGTAGAATCCGCTACGCCGGTCCCGATTCAATCACCATCGGAGGCATCCCAACCCCTAGTGACACCAGAAACCTTAGGAAATGGAAATATTCCCCGGGTGTCGATCGCCCCGATATTGACGGAGGAATTACCGCCTAGTGAGCAATCCCTAGACTCGGGACCGGATCAAGTCATCGGTTCTGAACGTGAGCGATCGCCTATTTGGGTCACCCCAGAACCCAGCGAGTCTTTAGAACTGCCTCAGTTATCTCCAAGTGAGGGGGGAACAGAACCCATCGAGGCAACGGTTGGGGAAATCCTCGCCAATCCTGGGGGAGAACTGCCGGCGATCGCACCGGATCCCGAGAACTTGCCATTAGGGGAATTGCCAGAGGAAGTCCGTGAGACTTTGCCCGAACCCTTATCCCAACCCATCGGAGAGACTGTGGCAGAACCGGGAGAAGCGGCGATCGCCCCGTTATCCGAACCCATTGCCTCCGATATACCGGGCGATCGGGTTTCTCTCTCTAACCTAGACTACTCCGATGGACAACCCTTAGAACCCCTTGGCGATCCGGGATGGATTTTCAATGAAATTTTGAGCATTGATAGTTCAATTTGGTATCAATGGGCAATCAATCAAAATCCCAACTTATCGGAAATCGAAATTGCTGAAGGGAAGGAACTGCTGGAATCCCTGCAACATATTAAATCTACCCTAGGAAACATCATTCCGACGTCTCAGGTCAATCCGCATCCCTTGAGTCCACACCAACAGGAACACCAATATAGTAGCCCGATAGCGATCCGGATCAACCCGAATCATGAAGCATTCATTCAGGGGGAAAAAACGGGAGAGATTACCCTACCCCTTGAACAGGCATTCGACAATAATAATACCGAAGAACTGATCTGGGCGATCGAAGATTCTCGGAATCAAGAATTTCAAGATTATCTCGGCGTTACGGCCAATTTGCCATCGCAAAATATCACCCTATTGAGCTTTCAAACGACCTTGCAAAACCTCAAGGCCGAAACCGGAAAACAGGC
>CAYUEH010000067.1:0-5799 GCA_964442465.1 uncultured Laspinema sp.
ATCAACCGGATTTAGTATCAGACTTGTGAGCTAGAGTTGAGACTGCGAACAATCCAGTAACTAATCGACAGGGCAAAAATGGCAACAGCTAAACCCAATAAGGCAAATTCTGAATATTTTTCTAGGTCAAAAATAATAATTTTTCGGGCAACAGCAACCAGGGAGGTGACAATCACCAGTTCCACTTGGACTGTATGCTTTTTCATATAGGCTGTAATATTCTCTAAGATTTCCATGGAAATTAGAACATTCAGGAACAAGCCAAATATTTTAAATAACGTATTCGTTAAAAAGCCCACGGGTTCGGTAAACAGAACTTGCAGTAAAAAGATAATCAAGTCACAGACGGCAACTAAAATGATAATAATCATTAAAATTGACAAGACTTTGGCGATCGCAATCTGAATTTGTTCTGTGATATGAACAAAATTCTCATCTCTAAACCCATCGCTAATTCGGTAATACCATCTTCTCAAGCGTCTCATCGTTTAACGTAAAAATAAAAGAACTCCGTACAGCAACCCGCCATCGGGGCACCGGCGCTTATCCGCCAGTCACCCGATGGCGGGTTGTCGCCTATACTCCTGCCGGTGCTTTTGCCAGCACCTCGGGGGTTAAGACCTGATTGAGTTTACCACTCCGATACCCTTCTAGGTCTAAATTAACGTAAATAAATCCAAACTCTTGAAAGGCAGTCACTAAAGCTGGCAAGTCAGTGATTAAGACAAATTCCTTGATTTGTTCCGGGGGTAATTCAATTCGGGCGCTGTCTCCTTCGGACCGAACTCGGAGATTTTTGAGTCCTAATTTTCGCAAATAACGCTCGGCGCGACCCACTCTTTGGAGCTTTTCAACGGTGATTTCTTCCCCATAAGGAAAGCGAGAACTTAAACAGGGTTGGGCGGGTTTATCCCACCAAGGCAAGTCTAAGAATTTCGCCAGTTGACGCACTTGGACTTTGGTGAGTCCGACTTCCGCAAGGGGCGATCGCGCCCCTCGTTCTTTCGCCGCTTGAATCCCCGGGCGATAGTCATGCAAATCATCCCCATTCACCCCATCTACCACATAAGGATATCCCCGGGATATCGCCAGGGGTTTGAGGGTATCATGGAGTTCACTTTTACAGAAATAGCAGCGATTTACGGGATTGGCGGTGTAATTGGGATTCGCCATTTCCTGAGTGTTCACTTCTTCATGAGCAATGCCAATTTCTGCGGCTTGAATCCGGGCATCTTCTAAGTCTTCCGGAAGCAGAGAAGGGGAAACTGCTGTCACCGCTAACGCTTTGTCTCCCAAGGTATCGTAAGCTATTTTGGCGACTAAGGTACTATCAATGCCGCCGGAATAGGCAATTAATGCCCGGTCCATTTCTTGGAAAATTTGTTGAAGTTGTTGGAGTTGTTGCATGAGGAGTTAGGGTTAAACAAAGGGTCACAGCGTCAAATTTGGAGTCGATACCGGCGTTACAAAACCCGGTGCATTGTCAAGAAGACAAACCTCTTAGGAATAGATAGAAAGATGCCGGTTTAAAATTCCCGTCGCGAAAAGATTAAATTGGCGATCGCCAACAGGAGCATGATGTAAAATAAGGCGTAAATGAAATTGAGAAGCAAGGTTCCCCCATCGGGTAATATCCCATAAACCGCTTGATTTTTGAGGTCTAATCGGGATAAGTCAGGTAAGATTAAATATAACCCTCGGGTAATCGCTTCAACCGTAGGACTTTTACTCAGTTCACCGGCTTGAACAATATCCTCACTCAGGTGTCCCATGACATAAACAGCAAAAGTCAGGAGGGTTGCCAGTAAGGAACTGGTAAAGACACTTAAGGCGATCGCCACTGCTGTGAGTAACGACAGTTCTAAAAATAGATAAAACGCCGCAACGAGCAGACTCAACAGGGGATAATCTATCTGAGATAAACTCATCAACCCTAAATACAACCCCATCGTCACCGTAATGAGAACAGCTAGAACAGCACAGAGTCCCAGGTGTTTGCCGACGATAAATTCAGCGCGACTAATGGGTTTAGCCAGCAAGACGAGAACCGTGCGATTTTCGATTTCATTTTGGATCGGTGCAGTTCCGACAAATGCCGCAACGATTAATCCCAAAAGGCCGATCGCCGCAATTCCCAAATCCAGAAGAATTTTGTCCTCAGTGAGAACAGCATATTCCGGGATAAGGCGCATTGCACCGATAAAAAATAATCCAAACACCATGATAAAATAGAGGACGCGAGCGCGAATCACTTCCCAAAAGACATTGTTGGCGATCGCTAACGTTCTGCCTGGGTTCACCAAGACACCTCCTCGCTTCAATTTCAACTTTTCTCGATTTTGCTATGAGCAAATTTTAAAGGCATAGGGGCTAAAATGCAATAGAAAAATCCCGGGACTGTCCCCAGTCAATCTACCCGGCGATTTTCGCCGCTCTATTTCTATTTTAATCGAAACCTTGCCCTTGGAAGGGGATGGGCCCAGATTGGCGATCGCTGGCGGGTCCGCACTCCATCTGTGTCCGATCTAACGCCTCTGCCGGGGGGCGATCGTTCGCGGCTTCCGGTTGCCGAAAGGTTCGAGAGATTTCGCAGGATTTTTCCACATAATATTCCTCCTTTGCCATTGGCAACCCTTGAAAAATCGCGAATAAGGTGATACTATATCCACCTTGACGCTGAATCACCGTTCCCCGCAGTTGCCACCATTGATTTTCTTCAATATCCGGCAACCTTTTCTTAACCGCGTCATCAATGTCAATTCGGTTTTCTACCAATCCCGAAATCACTTGATTCACTCGGGGCAACTGTTGCCCCTCTATCTGCCCTCTTAGGAACGCTTCCATCGCGTTAAGCATGATATTTCCTTGGGAAATTTCCGGAGTTTCAATTCCTTGAAAAATAGCGAATGAACTGCGCGTTAAATCCTCAGTTAATAAGCTCGGATAATTGATCATCCACTGATTCAGTAAAAACCCAAATTGCAACCATAAACTAATCAAAACATGAAATAAAAACATCACTGTTAATTCTTTCCGAATTGAGATAGGAGGCCAACTGGGTAAGAGTTTTCCTCTAAAAAATTTAGGCACGGACCGCACCGAACCACTCAGCAAGGGCCAGGTGACAATCATCGCTTGATGCCGCCAATTCTCCGGTAAGTCATCCCACACAACAATACTAAGCAGCAATCCCACAATCCAAGGACCAATCTTGATCCCAAATAGTTGGAGCGGTCGTTCCCATTGCCACCAAGCCGTTCCCAGCACAAAAAATATCAAAAATCCCGTATGAGTAAAATGATAGGCATTCAAAGCCGGAGGAACCAGTAGCCAGGAAAAGGTCGAGAGCAACCCAGAAAATATGCTTAATAAAATCAAAGTTTCCCAACAAAAGGGTCGGGGAGGTCTTAATCTATCGATCCAGGATTTGAGCATTTTAGCCAATGAAACGGTGGAGGATAGGAGGCAGAAGCCCAGAAGGAGATATGGATGCCTGGTTTGGTGATTATTCCAGGGTCTAGTTGCCTATTACCCTATCTGGTGTGATGTGAACTTAAATTTTAAATATCTTTTAACCATAACACTAATAAAATAACGCTATGACTATAGGAATGCCCCCACAAAACAGCCATTGCTTGTCGTCGTTCCGGGGCTTTTTTAATTTTGCGCGTGTAATATCTGGCATCTTTTTCTAAGATCACTTCAGATTCTGCCTTGAGCGGATAAGCGGAGTCAATAATTTTATTGAATAAATTTAAACTAATAAGTTTGATAGCAAAATTGGCCCAGAATAGGACGAAGCCAATCCCAAAAATCAATGAAAGGCTCCCCTCTCCTAATTGATTCAAGAAAATATATGTAACGAGTTGGAGCTTGAGGGTGGGAGAAAGAAAAGGTTCGATATAGAAGAAGAATATCCATCCCACACAAGCGGAAATTAAATTAATGGATAGGGCATATTCAACGCTAGTTTTCCGGCTGACTTGACAGCGAGCATACAAGACAGACGATTCAATGGCGACTGAAATGGTTAAAATAAAGGTTTGAAGTAAAATAGTCGGCAGAGGAAAAACCATAATGGCTATTGACTGCTAATCTTGCCTATTCTATCTGATTGCCAGGGGAGATGGGGAGGATGGGGGAGATGGGGGAGATGGGGAGGATGGGGGAGATGTTCGTAGTAACGACTTCAGTCGTTACCGCGTTACTTGGCGGATGCCAAGTAACGCCCCATTGGAGGCAAAGCACCCAGTCCCCAAACAGGCGCTTAAGCCCCTCAGTGTGAGTGTCATGGCGTATGCCATGACACGATAGCAACGACTGAAGTCGTTACTACAAACGATCCGGAAACGACTGAAGTCGTTACTACAAACGATCCGGAAACGACTGAAGTCGTTACTACAAACTTGGACCATCCTCCCCATCTCCCCCATCGCTCATCCTCCAATCTGCTGTGAATTAGGGAAAAGGGGACGAGAACTCGGATAATAAGAGGAGAAGGCATTCATAAAAGACAAGGGAGCTATGACAAGAACTGGCATCGGCATTCGCACGGCTGTTTCCCACGAGCGCATCGTAGGTCAGATTCACGTTTATGATGGCGCGGGAAAGGGGAAATCCCAGGCGGCCCTTGGAGTCGTGCTGCGTTCGATTGGTTTGGGCATTAATACGCCCCTGCAAAGTAGAGTGCTGCTGTTGCGGTTTCTCAAGGGTCCGGCGCGGCATTATGAGGAAGATGCGGCGATCGAGGCTCTGCAACGGGGTTTTCCCCATCTGATCGATCAGGTGCGCACGGGAAGGGCGGAGTTTTTTGGTCCGGATGAAATTACCCGGTTTGACCGACTGGAGGCGCAACGGGGTTGGGATGTGGCTAAAGGGGCGATCGCCTCGGGTCTCTATTCGGTGGTGGTGTTGGACGAAATCAATCCGGTTCTGGATTTAGGATTACTCTCGACGGAGGAGGTGGTTCGCACCCTGGAACAGAAACCGGAACATCTGGAAATTATTGCCACGGGGCGATCGGCACCCCCGGCTTTATTGGACATTGCGGATTTACATTCGGAAATGAAGTCCCACTATCATGCCGGAGGGGTGGAAAATGGCATTGATGGGATTGAAATTTATACAGGGGCTGGAAAGGGGAAGTCTACCAGTGCCTTGGGTAAGGCATTGCAGGCGATCGGGAAGGGAATTAGTCAGGACCAATCCCATCGGGTGCTGATTGTGCAGTGGTTGAAGGGGGGAAGTGGCTATACGGAAGATGCAGCGATCGCCGCGTTGCGTCACAGTTATCCCAATCTGGTGGATCATCAGCGCTGTGGTGGGGATGCCATTGTCTGGCGGGGTCAACAGAAAGAAATTGACTATGTGGAGGCAGAACGGGGGTGGGAAATTGCCCGATCGGCGATCGCCTCGGGACTCTATAAAACCATTGTCCTGGATGAACTCAATCCCACGGTTGACTTAGAACTGCTGGAAGTGCAACCGATTGTTGATGCTTTACTCCGCAAACCGAAAGACACCGAAATCATTATCACCGGGCGCTGTCAAAATATTCCCGCCTACTTTGAGTTAGCCAGTGTTCATTCGGAGGTCTTCTGTCACAAACATTATGCCAATCATGGAGTAGAACTCAAGCGCGGGGTTGATTTTTAAAATTGATAATTGATAATTGATAATTATCAATTATCAATTATCAACTAGCTGTTCCAGTGCGAACCAGCATTACGGTACAATCGCAATTACGGGCGATCGCCTCGGGGATATTGCCCTTGACCACCGAGTGTAGTAAACCTTCCC
>CAYUEH010000067.1:5899-13277 GCA_964442465.1 uncultured Laspinema sp.
CGGGCGATCGCCTCGGGGATATTGCCCTTGACCACCGAGTGTAGTAAACCTTCCCGACTGGCACCGAGGACAATCACATCACATTGGTCTTTTTGGGCCAAATCAATCAACGCATCCTCAACCGAGTTAGCGCAGAGGGAAGTTGAAATCACCGGACAGGTGACTTGCCGTTCCAGAAAAGCCAGAGCCTGGTCAAAGACCCCCTGCTCCGACCCGGATGCTCCTGGCTCCAACACTTGACAGAGGCGAATTTCAGGATTAGCGGTCATCGACACCAATCCGGGGAGTAATTTCACCGTGGCTAAACCACTGGGTCCCCCTCGAATGGGAACCAACCACCGTTGAAACGACCGAGGACGGGGGAGGGGGCGGTCCAGGCCAGTTGGCGAGACCGAAATCTTGCTTGAACCGTGGGTTTCCCGCTTGCGTCGAGAGGAGAAGGGAGTTTTGCCCATTTTCACCAAAATTGCATCACAAGGGGCTTGACGAATGATGGTATCCGCCACATTGCCAAAAATCCGCCCGGGAGTGCCGGTACTGCCTTTCCATCCCATCAATATCAGGTCGATATGTCGCTCATCAATGGTTTCCAGCATGGCTTGGGCGACATCATGGGCCACGCGAACTTGAGTATGCACGGGCACATTCCAATCCCGACCGATGCGTTCAGCAAGACGCAATAATCGACGAGAGGGAATTGTTTTAACAGCGGTTTCATCGGGGGATTGGTGACGGGAGATGACAATGGTTTGCAGACATTCCAGTTCATAGTTGCGCTGATGGGCGATCGCCACGGCCAAGCGCAGCAATGCTGGGGCTGTTTTCGGATTAGCCAGGGGGACGAGTAAGCGACCTTGACCTGTGGCCGGCGATCGCGTCTGATAGACCAGATAGGACGGTTCTGGGTGCGGTCCAAATCCTTGTTTTCCCGTGAGGCGATCGCTTTCGGCGCGAATGATATCCGTGCGCGTAATAATCCCCACCAGCTTTCTGCCTTCGGTTACTGGCACTCGGCTAAGACTATAGCGGTTGAGTTGAAACAGCACTTCCATCAAGGTATCCCGAGGGGAGACTTTCACCGCTTGGGGAGTCATAATCTTTTCCAGGATGGTATCTGGGGGTAAATTCAGCTTAGAGATTTTGGCCAAATCCGACTGGGCGACCATGCCTACTAATTTTCCCTCATCTAGGACTGGAAATCCGCGATGATGAGAGCGGGAGAATGCCTGGACCACTTCCTCAATGGAGGTTTCGCGGGTTAACGTTTCCACTCGGCGCTGCATGACATCTGCGGCGCGAATCTCACTTAGAATCGCATTCGGAGTGGCTTCTTCTTTGAGTTGAATCCCATTGAGTTTGAGTAACTTATCGTAGAGGGAACCGCTTTCGGCCATTTCCGCGACGAGGTAAGACACCAGGGAACCAATCATCAGGGGGAGGACTAAATTAAAGTCCGTGGTAATCTCAAAAATCATCACGACAGCGGTAATGGGGGCTTTGGATACCGCGCAGAAAAAAGCTCCCATACCGGCTAGGGCGTAAGTTGTGGGTAATCCGGTATCGAGGATTGAAAATTCCCAAATCCCCACTAGATAGCCTAAAGCCGAACCGAGAATCAGGGAAGGGGCGAATAACCCCCCAGGTGCGCCGGATCCAGCGGCAATAATGGTCAGGCAAAAGTGAGTCACGAAGGCGATCGCCGAAGCGCCAGCAGTGGGGGACCCGGCGATCAGGAACTCCCGCAAGCCGCTATTATTGCGAAATAACGGGGGTAACAGGGCGATCGCCACGCCGCAAATTAATCCCGCCAGTCCCATGCGCCAAGGCAGGGGTATTCGCAGCACCTTCCGGTTAAATTTAATACTGGCCAGAATGCCTTGGGTGAAGAGAGTCCCCAGCAAACCGGAGAGGATGCCTAAAATCAGGTAGAACGGGATTTCTGGGGCCGTGAATTGGGATTGAAAGCCAGTGGCGCTTAAATTTAAGTCGAGACTTTTTCCCCCTAAAATTCGGGAGACAACGGCCCCAATAAATGAGGCGAGGATCGCCGGACCCAGGGAGAAGGCGGAAATATCATGGAGGAGTTCTTCAACGGCAAACAGAACGCCTGCGAGGGGGGCATTAAATCCAGCGGCTAAACCAGCGGCTGCACCAGCGGCGATCAGTTGTCGCCGGTATTCCGGGGAGGTGGGAAACCATCGGCCAATTTCAGCAGCGATCGCCGCCCCGATTTGCACCGTTGGACCCTGCCGCCCCAAAGTCAACCCGGATCCCACGGTGATCACCGTACTGATTAATTTAATCAAGGCGACTCGTAAATCTAGGGATATAGGCACCCCGGCCAGGGCCGCCTTCACCTGGGGAATGCCACTTCCGGATGCTTCCGTGGCAAAGCGTTCGACGAGAAATCCGGCGATCGCCCCTCCTATAAGTCCAATCATCGGCAACCCAATCCAAGAAGGCAGATTGAACGAGGCATAAATCCGCCATCCGCCCAACCATCCCACCCCTTGTTTCAGGAAAACCGCCGCTAGTCCAGAGACCAAACCAATTAAACAGGCTTCAAACATAGCAAGCCGTTTTGGTCTCAGGAAAAACGCTTTAAGCCTTGCCACTACCCAATTATACGAGGAAAGGGACTGGAGCCACATAATCTCGTTTGCTCTGCGTTTTAAGTCAGGGAATTTGCATCAATGGTCAATGGTCATTGGTCATTGGTCATTGGTCATTGGTCATTGGTTTAATGACAAACAACAAACAACAAACAACAAACAACAAACAACAAATGACAAATGACAAATGACAAATGACAAATGACAATCAAATCTAATAAGTTTTTCCCGTCACCGAGAGCCCCTCTAAAATCAGAGAAGGGGTATAGCAAGCGCCATTCCATTCCGCATCCCCCCCGATGTCGATGACTTGTTTAAGAGCGGTATAGACATTTCCAGCCACCATCGTATCTTTGACGCGCCCGATGACCTGGCCGTTTTTGACCCGGAAACCGAGGTCTACATTAATCGAAAAATCCCCAGAAATTCCCGTAGAGCCCCCGAGCATTTGATCCACAATGATCGCCTCATCTAATCCAGCAATCAGTTCGGTTAAAGATTTAGAACCCGGTTGAATGAGCCAGTTAAATAGACCCGGAGTGGGATAACTGCCCAAACCGGGGCGAAATCCGTTGCCGGTGGTGCCGATTCCTAGTAATTTTCCGGTGGTGCGATCGCTGTAGAACTGCTGGAGCACCCCATTTTGAATAAAAATAATCCGTTGGGTGGGGGTGCCTTCATCATCAAAGGGACAACTATAAGGCCCCGCATCCGGTTCTTGGGAAATGGTGAGAGACTCAGAGACGATCGCCGATCCGAGGCGATCGCTCCAGGGTGAGGATTGCTCCCAGACTCGCTTACCATTGATGGCTTCTTGGACCGTTCCCCAGAGCATATCCGCAGCTTTAGCGGTAAATAAGACAGGGATCCGGCCACTAATTGCCGGAGCATTCTCCTGACTCCAGGCTAAACGTTGCAAAATTTGTTGAGCCACTCCAATGGGTTCTAGACTTAAGCGTTGGGTTTGGCCGTCGGATACACTCAGAAAATCTTCTGAGCGAATCCAGTCGGCGGAGAGATAGCAACTTAAAGTGGTGTCTTTATAGCGACAATCCAGACCATTGGAGTTAAGCAGGCGGGTGGTTTCGCTATCGCAATCCCATTCTCCATTGCAGAGAATTTCGGGGTAGGCATCGCGAATCAAGGCGATCGCCTCTTTTCCCCAGTCGAGCAACTGTTCCACCGGGACCATTTCCCCTAAATCGGGATAGGATGCGGAACGGTTGTCCGTCATTTCGATGGTTTCCGGTTGAGCCAAGGTACTCAAGGCGATCGCCCGATCCACCAAAGATTTCGGGTCTACGGGCCCATAAGCGACCGCTAAACCCGGACGCCCATTCTTCCAGAGTCGCAGCGCCGTGCCTTCAGATTGAGCACTTTCGAGTTGTTTGAGACGATTGGCCTCAAAATAAACAGGGCGAGAGTGCGATCGCGACTGAAACACCTCCGCCGCCTCGACCCCTGCATGATGAGCCAGATCTAAGAGCTGTTCTGGCAGTTCCTCTGCTTGCAAATGTTCAGACCCCATGAGAATTCAAGGATGAAGGATGAAGGGTGAAGGGTGAAACAGCTAGGGTAAAATCAGAAATCTCTTTCCCTAACGATTCACACTTGTAGAACGCAACTGGAGGTTGCGGACGCGACAAGACTTCACACTTCACAACTTTACGCTAAGTTGAGTTCCTGTAATAGCCAAAATCCGGCAAAAGATTCCGAATTGGGATCGGTTTGAATGGCTAAAAAATGCACCCCTTGGGCTTTATCCTTAGTTTCCGCAAATCCAGCCGCTTCGGCGCGAGTGGTTTTATCGGTTAAATTCGCCAGAATCCAGCGCTCATTAAACCCGGTTTCTAAAACCACCTGTCCGGGTTCTTCCAGTTCGGGTTTCAAAAACCCTAACTCTAGTCCCGACATCCATCCCGCTAAGGCTTTCGCCCGGTTTGAGAAGACAATCATCCCCGGAATGATGGTCTGTGGGGTGAGCTGAGGCACTAAACTTTTTTCACCTAAAATGGGAAAGGCTTCTGCAAAGTCAATCTCCCACTCGTTCATTTCTGCAAAGCTCCCCGCCTCCAAGGTGACGAATGCCCAGCGATCGCCCTGTAGCGCATCGGGAAGGCGTTCGGGTTTCGGCGTTTCAAATTGCACCGACGGGGTTAACCCGGCCCCTTGAAACCCCTCTTCTAGGGGATAAACCGTATCCATCCGTTCCTGCAACCAACGGTACAGTGCGACGGTCCGCCGGGAGGGTTTGGAGGTAATTCCCAAATCCTTACAGGCTTTGGTGATCATATTGTTCATCTGGCGACGGAAAAAGCGAATCTGCGTCGGCGGTTTGCCAGCAGTCGCGATCGCTTCGTTAATGGCATCTGCTAACCACATCGAATTGACTTCGCTATTGGAACAATATTTTGAAAAGCGCAACAACTCTTCCGTGGAGCAGGTATTGGTCGGAGTCTCACAGATGAGCACTTCCCAGCGCTTTTTGCCATTCTCATCGAGAATCGGTTTGGAGTAAAAATCTAGTTCCCACGTTTTGCTCATCGATATTTTGCGCCGTTTTCCCAGCCTACTATCTCTATGAGCGATCGTATCATTAACTGGAGTTGATCTATGATTCATATTGACGGCTCGTTTGGAGAAGGTGGGGGTCAGGTCCTCCGGACTGCCCTGAGTCTGGCCACCCTCACGGGGACTCCCCTCACCCTCGATCGCATTCGTGCTGGACGCCCTAAACCCGGTTTAGCTGCCCAACACCTCACCGGGGTCCGCGCCGCAGCGACCCTCTGCAATGCCAAAGTTTACGGGGACTCCCTCGGTTCCCAATTTTTAGAATTCCTTCCCCAATCCCCCCCTCAACCGGGTCACTATCGCTTTGATGTGACCACCGCCGGGTCCGTGAGTTTAGTCCTCCAGACGATTTTGCTCCCTTTAGCCTTAACCCCAGGAGAATCCCGGATTACCCTCTGCGGAGGGACCCATGTAGCCTTTAGTCCCTCTTTTCCCTACATTCAGGAGGTTTATTTACCGGCGATCGCCCCTATGGGAGTCTGTGCCGAAGTTACCTTAGTCAAATGGGGCTGGTATCCCCGAGGTGGGGGCGAAATCCAACTCCGGGTGACCGGGGGCCAGCCCCTATCCGGACTGAATCTCCAGAAACGGGGCCACCTCCAACAGGTGAGAGGATTAGCCGCCGTCACCGAACTCCCCTCTCACATCCCCCAACGCATCGCCAACCGTGCCGAAAATCGCTTGCGCGAGGCCCAAATGAAAGTTCAGGTCAAAACCGCCCGAGAAAAAGGAATCGCTCCCGGTGCGGGCCTCTTTCTAACCGCGCACTATAGCAATAGCATCGCTGGATTTAGTGCCCTGGGAAAACAGGGATTACCCTCGGATCAAGTCGCCGATCGCGCCTGTGATGCCTTGTTGGAATTTCATCACAGCGGGGCCGCTGTTGATCTCTATCTCGCGGACCAATTATTATTACCCGCCGCCTTAGCCACTTCTCCCACCCACTATCATGCCCAAGCCATTTCTTTACATTTAACCACCAATGCCGGAGTCATCGAACAATTTGGTCTAGCCAAAATAGAGATTAATCCCGACCAAAACCTAGTCTCAGTTTTCCCACAATAGCTGATGTTTTTTTGAGGTTTTGCCCTTAACTCAATCCCGTAAAATCATGCACCCTGATTAACTATAATAGATTGAAATTTGGCGAAATTATCAGTTAAAACAGCGAATCAAACTATTGACAGAAACAAACCCTTTAATCGGAGCTTCTATCTCCACCCACGAGCGTTGGATTCCCCCTGGATCGGGAATATATTCATAATTTTCAACCAATTGAACTCGCCCATTAGCGGGAACTCCTCCGAGATACTCAGAAGGACCGGAAACAGCAGAACGAATTGCCAGACCCTGGGGGGTCACCAGTCCATTCACTTGGCGGCAAAACTGACCATTGGGAATCTCAGGAGTCTCGGCAACCGGGGATGGGGGGGTAGAAGTCCTTGGGGGTGCTGAGGGTCTGGGTCCTGCACTGCCGGAACAGTAGGCGAGATTGCCCCCACTATTCGGGGGACCATTGGAAATATAGCCTTCAACAGGGGCCGTGATTTTAATCCAGATGCGACCATCGGAACCGACAATGGGTTCAGCATCCGCCGCTAACGTCACGGTGGCATTGGGGTCTACGCCGCCAATTTGGGTTTGATTGGGGTCTGGGGTGCGATGGACCGCTAGACCCCGACGTTCCGTGACGCGACGGCACAGATCTGGGGGTTCTGCCTGTGCCAGGGGAGTGGCGATCGCCTTGGGGAGGGTGTTGGTGATGACACTCAGGATGGCGATCGGGATTGTCCACAGATTTAACAATTTCATGGGTTGAGTTTTGTCTCCAATTCCAACAGGTTCAGGTTTTAATTTTAGTAGAAATTCTTGATTTTAATGGGAAAGTTTTCAGGATTTTACCGGGATTTATATCGGGAATTGGCCAGGATGACAGGGTAAATAGTTTAATCCATTGGATGGAGGGTTTTTAGCTCAATTCATTTACTCTTTTAGTTGTAGTTTGGTAATTTTTTTGCGGGGTGATGGAAAGCCGGAAACGACTGAAGTCGTTACTACAAACGGGGGAATAAACGACTTCAGTTTCCATTTCCCAGATCTGTCGTTGCTCACCCTCATCCTCGTGACTTGGCTGAAGCCAAGTCACGAGGTAACGACTGAAGTCGTTACTACAAACAGGGGAAGAACCGACTCAG
>CAYUEH010000067.1:13377-14595 GCA_964442465.1 uncultured Laspinema sp.
CCTATCGACACATAATTAAACTATCTGTAGAGACAAACCCCGATACTGGGGTCGTAATTTGTACCCACTCTCTTGCTTCTGAGTTGCGATCGCGGAGGATTTGATAATTGGGGATGAGAGTCACCCTAGCTCTTGGAGGGACGACACCTAAAGAGGCGGCGGAACGGGTGGGTTCAGCGCGAATGACCAATCCATTCGGTGCCTCTCGACCTTCTACTTCACGGCAGAGATTGGCGGTTACGGGAGTGGGATTGGCGGGATTGGCCGCAACGGATCCATTGCAGTAAACCAAGCTTTCCGTGGGAATATATCCGACGATTGGGGATGAAATTTCAATCCAAGTCCGGGGTTCACGATTTTGATCGGGCAGATCTTGAGCATTCGGTGCGAGTAAAACTTGAGCTCCGGGTGCTAATCCACCGCGATTGGTGGCAAATCGGTTGGCATCGGCATGAATGCTGATGCCTTGGGGGGCCAGATTGGGGTCAATCCGACGGCAGAGGGAGGTGGTGCCGAGGTTGGGAGAGGGGCCAGGGGTGAGGGCGGTGCCGGTACAGGGGACAAAATTGCCGGAACTTCCGGGTTCGCCGTTGGAGACGTATCCCCGGACAGGTGCTGTGATTTCAAACCAAACTCGTCCATCGGGACCAGGAATCTGGCGAGCACCGGCAGAGAGAGTTAGGGTCTCATTAAAACCGACGCCGCCGATCGCAGCGGAGTTGGGGTTGGGTTGGGAACGGATCGCTAATCCCTGTTGTTCGGTGACTTGCCGACAGAGAGTGCCGGTTGCCTGCGCCAGTTGTAAGGGGGATTGCGCGGTGGTGGCGGGGGTGTTGAATCCCGTGGAGGCGATCGCCCAGAGCCCCAGTCCTACCCCTAGAATGGTCCGATTTTTTAACGGTTTCATCACTATCCTGATTTCTCTTGCGAAACTTTATTTTAATTTTAGGGAGCGATCGCCACAAACGGAGACCTGTGGTGGCGGTGACTGCCCAACTTGAGAGCGATCGCTTTTGTCCGGATAATGTTTCCACTCTTGAGTATTTTTCAGGTAGGGTGTCATACCAAATCCGGTTGTTAAAAGTCGGTTTTCGCTTTTAGCCCGCTCCGGCACCGCTTCGTCCGCAAGTGCCCCACCATGCACGGGTGCGGGTTTTTATAGACTAGCCCTGTCAAGGTGATAAATTTAATGACGAAAAATCGTTATTTCCTGTAGGG
>CAYUEH010000068.1:0-14246 GCA_964442465.1 uncultured Laspinema sp.
GGGGGGAACCTGGAAAGTCCCCCTTTTTAAGGGGGATTTAGGGGGATCCTCCATATACTTCACCAACCAGAAAAAGGCTATAAAACATCAGCTATCTCTTCCTTAACTTAGTTTTGAAAAGGGAGAAATAATCTAATTTACAGGATTGAAGTATCAACTCACCCAATCGATTGGGTGAAATCCCCTTGACAGGAGGTAATACTGCCCTCAAATGCCAACTAAACGAGCCGGAAAATGAACGGATAGCGGTAAATCAAAGTGGGGTCCGAGAGAACCTTCACAATGGCCATAATCGGCAGAATACACATAGCGGCTAATAAAAGAAACAGGAGAGGAGCCCCAATCAGGATAACAGTCAAGATGCCAAAGATGACGCCATAGAGATAAATATTGAGATGAAAATTGATAGATTCTCGGGCATTCCCTTTAACTACCGGGTCCTCGGACAGAAACAAGATGGCGATCGGCAATCCAACGGAAAGAACTGTAGCGCTCAAAAAAATGGCTCCATGAGACAAAACCGATAATAACTTCCGTTTATCTGAATCGTACATAAAAAATCCTCCAATATTGCCGATCGCCTGCTACTCCCGTTATAACACGCGGAAAATAAAAGGATACTCGAAGGGGCGGTCTGGATTTCCGAACACCTTGAGCAACGCAAACGCCGTCAATCCCCAATGGAGAACATATCCAGCGGGGGCGAGAATAAATCCCAACAAGCCAAAGGTCAGAAAACTCAGGGCAACAATCACGGCACCCCAAGCCCAAACATTCAGATGAAAATTAATAGATTCTTTGGCATTATCTTTCACAACCGGGTCATCGGATACAAATAAAATCGCCAGCGGAATCCCAATAGACACCAAAGTTGTACTGAAAAAAATTGCCCCATGAGACAGCAGGGATAACAGCTTCCGTTTGTCTGCATCGTACATGAATTGAACTCCTTTTCTGATTATTCTGATTAAACTTCCGTGACAAATCGCTGGGTATGTAATGCGATCGCCACCCATCTCGGATGAGGTCGCCTTTTAATCTATCTCAATTTTGCAACAGCCCGAGTGATCCGAAGGGGGGAATCTTCCCCCTATTCGATTGATGATGTCCACACCCCTTAAGACCGTTGACAAACCAAGCCCGATACCGAATATGACTCAGATCCACCTCGGGAAAACTCCCGGGTGCCAAAAACTCTCGGACCCGGGGACCCAGGGCTATCCCTCACAGATTCGGGCGACGAATGATTTAGACTGGCTATAGAGCATTTAAGAATCGAGACTGAACCATCCCCCACCTTCTCGATTCTGACTGTTTAGTTCTCGTTGAACCTCTTGGTTCATCTACCAATTGCGAATCGATGGCTATGGAACACTCGGATCTCCAAACAGGGTTGGCGGCGCTCAAACAAAAGAATTATGAAATGGCGATCGCCATTTTATCCAAGGTTTGCGAACAAGAACTCCATCAACCCACCGTTGATCGGGCGACGATGGGGTTGATCATGGCCTACAAAGGGAACCGCACTCAGTCTAAGGCGATCGCCTTATGCCAAACCTTGACCGCATCGGACAGTCCCAAGGTCAAAGACTGGGCGGTGCGGACCCTGGCTCAGTTGAATCAATCTGCTCCCTCCTCACCCGGATCTCAACCCCAAACCCCGACAACGGTCGATCGCCCCGGGAGTCCCCCCTCCCCCCTCGGAGGAGACCCCACCGGATTTGTGCCATTAAACCCCTCATCTTCCGGACCTGCTCAACCCTCCCCCCTCAAGAAACCCAACTCCAAAGACATCATTTCCCCCCTGTCCCGGGGAAATTCCACGGGATTTGTCCCCCTAGAACCGGCTCAAGCTAAACCTACACCCCGGTCCCCGGGCAACTCGCCACCCCTGCCCCCACCCCTGCCACCCAGACCTCCGGGAGGGGCAACCCCTCGACCCGGAGTCAGTCCCTTAACTCCAATCTCCTCGCCACCCGCGCCGCATAAGCCTCCCAGACCCCCGGGTTCCCGGCAAGATTCCCCACAAGTCCTCCCCTTAGAAGCGGATACCGATGGGATCGATTATTTAACCCCATCCACACAGAAGGCTGATTCACCTTCGGCAAGGGCATCGCAATCCGGACCACCCTCCCCGACTCCTCTGGAGTCAACGGTTCCGACTCCACAACCTCGGCAATGGCGTCAGTCCGGACGGGCGCAAAACTGGCGCAAACTCAAACCCGTCAAACCCACCTATCTATTGTTTGCCCAAATCGCCAGTGCGATCGCCCTGTTTTGGGTACTGCGGATTTTCATGAATTGGGGAATGGCAACGGCGAATGACCTATTCTATCGACTCCCCCTGTTGTGGCCGATCCAAAGTTTTTATCGGGACCAAACTTGGACCTTATTGGGCGTCCTTATCCTGTTGCTGGTTGCCTCTCCTTGGTTGCTGGATTTACTGCTACGCTTCGCTTATGGCATGGAAAAACTTCCGCCACCGAAACTGGGTAACTACAGTCCAGAAGCGCGGAAATTGCTATCGCGCTTTAGTTTGGAACGCAAGCAACCGGCCCTGTCCCTGGGAGTGATTCCCACCGATGCACCGATCGCCATGACCTATGGTTTTGCTCCACGGTTCGCCCGAATTGTGGTCAGTCAAGGGTTATTAGAGCAATTAGAGGACGATGAAATTGCGGCAATTTATGCCGGTGAGTTAGGACATTTAGAAAATTGGGATTTTCCCCTGATGTCTTTGGCGGTGTTACTCTGTCAACTTCCTTATGTGGTCTATTGGCAGGTGTCCCGGGATGGGGATAAGTGGGTGGACTCTCAGGAGTGGTTTGGCCGGGTGATGTCCCAGACGGCAGGGGTAATTTCCGCAGTCGCATACGGGTTGTACTGGGTGTTGCGTGGGCCGGTTTTATTCCTGTCGCGCTTGCGGTTTTATTACAGCGATCGCGCCTCTGCCTCTTTAACAGGAAATCCCAATGCTCTGACTCGCGCTTTACTGAAAATGGCAATTGGGATTGCCCAGGATGTGGAGAAACAGGGTCACACCAGTTTTGTTCTGGAAGGATTCGATTTACTCTCGCCAGTCGGCTATGTGCAGGGGATGACCTTGGGGAGTTGTTCTGGCTATGATGCTTGGGAAAATCTTCTGGAGTGGGACCGCCACAATGCCTACAAAAAATGGTTGATGGTTCCCCAATCTCATCCACCTTTGGGCGATCGCCTCACCCTCTTGGATTTATATGCTCGGTTTTGGAAGTTGGATACTGAGTTGGATTTTGCTAGGGATGGCGCAGTGACCCCGGCAAAATCTCCCCGTTCAATGCTCCAACGCCTGTTATTACAAGGTGCACCCTATTTTGGTCTTCCCCTGGGGTTACTCGCTGGGTGGATACTGTGGGGATTGGGCGCAGTTGCGGTGAACTTGGGGTTTGGGGCCCTGGATTGGGTGTGGGGCGATCGCTCGATTCTCCAGGGTTCTTTATTAATCGGGGTAAGTTTGGGGATTGTTCTGCGGATCAATGCCTTTTTCCCAGACATTACTTCTAAAAATATCCGCAAAAACCCCACGTTGCCCGAACTCCTCACGGATGCCGATGCCATTCCGGTAGATAGTTTACCCATTAGTTTGGAGGGACAACTCCTCGGACGGCGCGGAATCAGCAATTGGCTGGCGCAAGATTTAATTTTGCATTCCCCAACCGGATTAGTGAAGCTGCACGCCGCCTCCAATCTGGGGGTTTTTGGGTATCTTTGGTTTTTGTCGAAGCGTCCTAGTGATGTCGTGGGACAGACCATTTCGGCAGTGGGTTGGTTCCGTCGGGGTGCGACGCCCTGGATTGATCTGGACCGATTCACCACCGCAGAGGGCAAAACTCACGCCAATGGTCATCCGATCTGGTCTACGATTTTGGCCGGAGTGGCGGTACTGTTAGGCGTTTACTGGATGTCTAAGGGGGGGAGCTAGGACAAAAGTTAAAGCCCGGACTCAGAATCCGTCCGGAATTTGTTACAATTCTTAATGAAACCCGTCCATCCTGGGACTAATCTGGAAAAAACACTCGTTTCACCGTGGGTCAACGCCCTGATGCGAGTCAGGGTTGACCCCTTCCAATCCAGGGAAACAGCACCAGGTCCAACCTAAGGGCGGGTTTTCCCTCGGAATTGAGAACAAGTTGAAACAGCCAACAAAATGGGCGGTTCATGGAAAAAATATTTGACAGCGATCGGCTAATGGTAAAATTTATAGTCGGGAAATCGAAAATTTTTGAGTCAACTACTAGCTGACCTGCATAAGCTGTGATATTTTTAAGAGTGGCTCGATTGAGGCCAAAAAAAAGTAATGGGATGGGAGATAATCACCCATTTCTGTTAGAGTAAGTAAGAGAGCGCCCATATTGAGAAACGCATCAACTTTACACTTGAGCCGTTTGAAGTTTACCTAGGTGGTATTAAGGAGAACGGGAGTATGCTCTTCGGTGGTTTGGAAGCCCCGGGTCGAGGAGATGTTTCCTAAAGCAGAGTTTTATCAAAAGCAGAAGAAAGGAATCCTGAAAGATCCAATGCCCTCCCTAAAATTTCACCGAATTGTCACAAGCGTTCGAGGCAATGTGTTGGCGCGTATTTTTTTCGATAGGGTATGCCTGGGGTGGGGTGAGCAATAGTGAACCGATTGATAAAAGCCAAGCCGTTACTACTGTTACCCTTGTGCGATCAAAGGGTAATGAGAGGACAGGAAAGCTCTCGCTTTAAGTCGTTAACGACGAAGCCCTGAACCAACCGATCGAGTCAAAAAAGAAGGTTTTGTATTTAATTGATTTTCCAAAAGATAGGAGGTATCTCAAATGTCGATTCGTCTTTATATAGGTAATCTGCCAAAAGAAGTCGATCGCAAAGAACTGCAAGACGTCTTTGCTGAAGCCGGTGATTCTGTGACCACTAAAGTCATTACCGATCGCAAGACGGGCAAGTGTCGGGGGTTCGGATTCGTCACAGTAAAGAATGACGAGCAAGCCGACGAATTTATCGAAAAGTTCAACGGTTATATGTTCCAAGATACCCCTCTGAAAATTGAAAAGGCATTGCCTCGCAAGAAGGGGAAAGGTGACGAGGAACAAGAAGGCGCACCCACCTCGGAGACTGGGGAGACTACTGCAACCCCCACCACCACACCGACACCCGCCGCAGCTAAGGTGGCTAAACCCACCACCGGAGGGGGGAATCGCGGTAATAAGTCGAAACGCTCAACCGGCAGCAGCAGCAGCAGTGGCAGTCCAGACTCGGATTCGGTCCAGCCGGATCCCCGTTGGGCTGGGGAGTTAGAAAAGCTCAAACAGATGTTGGCAGCTCAAGCCAGCAACTCCTAACTCAAGGGAATTTCCCACTCAATCTGCATTCAGGTGACGGGTTAACAGGGGGAAAAAATCCAATGGGTTGTTTTTCTTCAGCTATTTCCGCGATCGCATCTTCTGCGATCGCGGTTCTTTTTTGGGTTATAAATTTCCCTGGGTCCAAATTGCCCAAAGGGGTTTTCATCCTGTATAATCCGATTCATTCATCATCCAGAAGCGATCGCCCCTTCCCTAAGAGGCTTTAGACATCATCAGATCCAATCGCTCAAACGGCTGTTGCTGGAGGTGCGCCTCCGGACGAGCTAAACCAAATCCTTGGCCAAAATCCACCCCCAAATCCTGGCAAAATTGGATATCAGGAAGGGTTTCTAACCCTTCTGCTAAAACGAGAATGCCCTCGGAGTGAGCCGAAGAAAGCAAACTTTTGATTAAAGTCTGTTTGAGGGTAAACTGGCTACACCCGTGGATCAAACGTCGGTCTAATTTAACAATATCGGGTTTGAGTTCCATAGCATAGTGATCCACCGAGACACAACCACACAGATCATCCACAGCAATTCCAAATCCCCAGGCGCGCATCCGTTCAATAAGCTGTGGGAGTTTTTCGCTTTGCGCTAAAACTTCGACTTCGGTTAACTCAAAAATGATTTGTTCGGGGCGTAATCCTAAGTCGAGAATTTGTTGTAAATTCTGTTCCAGGGAGTCGGGATTTTGAATAATGGCATTGGGTAAAAGGTTGACAAAAAACTGGCGATCGCTGTTCAACTCGGCAAGGGATTCGAGACAAGTTGTCCGCGCCAGTTCATCAAATTCCTGGGATAAATCCGTGGCGATCGCCGCCTCAATTAACATTCCGCCACTGTAGCACTGTCCAGAATCACCCAAAGCGCGAGCCAGACATTCATAAGCGGTGATTTGACCCGATTTCAGGCAAAAAATGGGTTGATATTTAAAAAATAGTCCTTGTTGGAGCAGCAGTCGCAAAAACCAGGCATATTTGATGGAATTGGTTACGGAAATCAGCGGCTGTGCTTTGAGAAATTCCAACAACAGATGGGTTGAGTCTAGGGAGATTTGGGTGACACAGAACCGAGAGGCGTTTTGAGCCATCTCAGAGAGTTGGTTGCTCAACTGCCAAAAAATCTCCGTCAGTTGGCTTTTGGTCACCCTGCGATAAAGCAGGAGGGGGACTGCCGGAACGGGTTGAAATCCCAGGTTAGCCAGACTGGTTCTGGTGTCTGGGTCATTGGGCTGAATCAGCAGTTTGGGCCTTTCGCTTAAGAGAGTCATAGAGGACATAGTTTTTTAAATCTTTAATATTTGTTAAGAAATATAAATTTCTTGTAATCTATGATAATGCCTATCCGCTCGAAAAGCTCGTCAAAAGATGTTCAGTCCCTATTCTCTTGATATCACCGGATTTTCAGACTTTTGTCATCGTCCTCAAGAGGTAAATAAAGAGAAACCTGCATCAGCCTCGATTGTGGGAACGAGGGTGATGCTGATGCTACAGAATCGGCAATTTGGCTTACCAAAATGTAGTCACAAAAAATGGAAGTTTGCCGACTGAGGCTAAACTTCCATTTTTGCGGTCACTCGATGGCGGGGTGGCGATCGCATCTGGAGGCGATCGCCGAAAATCTGTATTTAAACCAGGTTTCCTTACAGAACTTGTGCCCTGAGCCATGCTAGAGGCAAAGAGATCATCTTGCGATAACGGGGGACCACCGCCCGCTGACGAAATACATCGTATTCGTTGCGCTCGATCGCATCGAGAATTTGGCTGTAAAGCATCGTGGCGGACCAGACGGGCCACCGAGCATCGGGATTCAGGGCCAAAATGCCCTTTTCTGCCTTGACATAGAACTTGCGGGCGCGTTGGATTTGGAAGCGCATCAGTTGCTGCCATCGCTCATCGACGACCCCATTCAAGAGGTCCTCTTCGGTGTAGTCAAACAAAGCCAGTTCCTCCAGAGGCAGATAAATCCGGCCTCGACGAGCATCTTCCCCCACATCCCGCAGGATATTGGTCAGTTGATTGGCAATGCCGAGGGCGACCGCCTCTGCTGATGGATCCGTCGCTTCGTCCGTCTCCCAAGGAGAGGACTGGACCACGGGGGCAATTCCCATCACCGGCAGGGACATTAAGCCCACGGTACCGGCTACGCGGTAGCAGTACAGCTCAAGGTCCTCAAAGGTTTGATAGCGACTGCGGTACAGATCCATCCGCTGCCCGGAAATCATATCCCGAAAGGGCTGGATATCCAGGGAAAAGCGTTTTACTGTATCGACCATCGCCACATCAGTATCTTCCAGGGGAGTTCCAGCAAAGATCGATTCGAGGTAACCCTCCCACAGATCTAAGGTTTCTGGGGTGGTAAACCGCGCCCCAGGTCCGTCCACCAATTCATCTGTGCGACGGCACCAAGCGTATATCGCCCAAATAGCCCGCCGTTTCGCTTCTGGCATCAACAGCGTACCCAGGTAAAAGGTGCGGGCATATTTCGCTGTAATTTGGCGACAGATCTCATAAGCGTCGTCTAAGGAAGCCAGCGTTTTCATGCGTGGTTGTTCGGACAGTTGCAGCATTGGTTGCAAGCGGGGAGCGTCTTTAGATGCCAGAATTCTGGGTTGGGAATTCAGGGATTTTGAGTTGTAGGCCACTACTAATATCTAAATTCTAAAATTATTAATTCTGGGACTGACGGCTCGCAATGGCCTGCGCTGTCAGCTTACCAGAAAGTACGGCTCCTTCCATACTGGCAAGATAACGTTGCATGGTGTAATCGCCCGTCAGATAGAAATTGGGGATCGGTGTGATTTGGGACGGACGGTAATTTTGGCGTCCGGGAGTTGCTTTGTACACCGATCGCGGCGTTTTGACGACGTGATATTTTAATAATTTAGCCGGTTTGTTACCACAAAAGCGATCGGGAAATAAATTGGAGAGTTCTTTCATGGTGGCGTTGACAATTTCTTCATCGGATTTGGAAATCCAGTCCTTGGCTGGTGCGAGGACCAATTCCAACATCGAGCGATCGGGATTGGCATATTCCCGACAGGTGTTGCTCATGTCCGCATAGACGCTCAGTAAGGGCGATCGCGAAAACAGCAAGTGATCGATATCCGTGAGTTTACAGTCAAACCACAGATGCACGTTAATCACCGGTACCCCTTCTAACTCTTTGAGTTGTTGGAAATATTCCATCTCCCACCAGGATGGCGGTAACATCAGTTTTAGAGGGTCCACGGGCATCGCCGAGACGTAAGTATCTGCGGTCAAGATTTCCGAAGGGTTTCCCTCGATACCTCGAACCTCAAATCCGCTCACTGCACCTTGTTCGTCGAGCAAAAACTCTTTAATCGGCGCGTTTAATCGGACCTCACCCCCGCGTTCGGTAATGTAGTCCACGATGGGTTGACAGAGCCGTTCTGTCGGGGATCCATCTAAAAAGGCCATTTTTGAGCCGTTTTTCTCTTGCAAAAACCGATTCAGTGCCGTCAGCAGGATGGTTGCGGAAATTTCATCGGGGTTGATGAAGTTGAGCGCCTTGGACATGGCGATGAAGACTTCTTTTTCGACCCGGGGTGGGATCTTTTTCAGTTTCAGCCATTCAGAGAAGGAATATTTATCCATCTCTTCGACATATTTCTGCCCCTGCACCATTGCTGGAATCAGGCCGATGCCGAACTGTATTTTCTCCGGCCAGGTTAGCATATCGTTATTCCGCAAGATTGCCATCACCCCATTCAGGGGGGCGGGCAGATCCGGGAAATCAAACCGGGAGTAAGTTCCTGGGGCCTCCGGCTGGTTAAAGATCATGGTATGTTCTTTCCATTGCAGCCGGTCTTCGATGCCTAGTTCGCCAAACAGTTGCAACATATTGGGATAGGCACCAAAAAAAATGTGCAGCCCGGTTTCGTACCAGTCCCCGTCTGCATCTTTCCATGCTGCTACTTTCCCCCCAAGGACGTCCCGGCGTTCCAGGACTATGGGGGTATGACCCATGTCAGTCAGATATTTCGCGCAGGAAAGTCCTGCTAAACCCGCTCCTGCGATCGCCACGCGCATTTGGTAATAATCCCCTCGTTGAGATTCTTTAAGATAGTGTTAAGTTTTTTGAGTTGCCTCTCATTATACCTTTGCAAACTGTTACATTTTCTTTTTTTACCTGCGTTTTTGCAAAATAATATTCTCGACTCCCCGGGGCGATCGCCCACTGCACCCTCTAATCCCCTCGGACAAGGGCGATAACTTCTTGTTAATTGAGGATCAACACCCTTTCCCCGAAGGCTCCACTCCGGGTTCTCTCTTGGAAAATAACAGGTTGATAATTCTATCTTGTCAAACTGTTATGGCCTAGGTCTAAGCATCTTGATTAGATCAGAGTGTCAGGGGGACAGATAAGGCCCCGCCTACATCTGGCCCGACATCCCAACATGATTTGTAGAATTCTTGGGT
Source organism: uncultured Laspinema sp. (assembly GCA_964442465.1). Classification (GTDB taxonomy): domain Bacteria; phylum Cyanobacteriota; class Cyanobacteriia; order Cyanobacteriales; family Laspinemataceae; genus Laspinema. Next base: position 9,808 of record CAYUEH010000068.1, read on the forward strand.
TGGGAACCGCTAAAATCCCCATCGCCCTCCCGTGAATGGCCCTAAAATCAATGATATAATCGGCGATTGATTCTGTTTACGGGTGTGAAGAGTCCGAAATCTGACCCCATAAAGGCGAAGGGGTCCAGACAACTCGGGTTTAAGCAGTCTAGGCATTTTTCCAGCCCGATTCTATGAATCCGTTGGAAGAGTAGTCTTGACTCGGTGTTCAACAGAATTTTGCGATCGCACTGAGCTTGGCCCGTGCGATGATAGAGATCCTTTGGGTTTTTACGAACCATAATGTAGGGAAGCGATCGCAAAAGGGTTCAGGATTGCTCCTGCCAGTTCTAGTCCCTCGATTCCCACCCCAACGGTCTAGTTAACCTCTAGTCCTGTTGCCAACCGGAATCCGTCAGAACCCAGGCTGCTCCAGTAGCAGCACCCTCCCAAATCTGGATGCCCTCCCCAGGGCGAATTCCATCGGAGATCACCCGTTCACGAAATGATGCATCCTCTCAATAGACCCGTCAGGTTTGGATAGATCAGAGCAATATAAAGGAGTAGCGATCAGGACAATTTCATGACAGACCAATTATGACCCTAGAGAATAACCATTATTATCATTTTGTTAAGTTTTATGGGTTTACTCTTAATAATTCACTCACCTTGCCAACAGCATCTTGGCATTAAAAGAACGATGAATTATACGCCAAACCTTTAGAACCAGAAATTACGGAGGGAGCGATGAGTATAATTCTAATTGTGGATGATAGCGGTACGGTACGCGAAATGGTATCGGACATTCTGAAAAAAAGCGGTTTGGAAGTGATTGAAGCATCCGATGGAGTACAAGCCAAAGAACAAATTCAGGCCAAACCTCCGGATTTAGTCGTCACCGATATTGTCATGCCCAGAATGAACGGCTATGAACTTTGTCGATGGTTAAAAAATGACCCGAAAGCCCAGAATATTCCCGTTATCATGTGTACGAGCAAAAGTCAAGAATTTGATCGGTATTGGGGGATGAAACAAGGAGCGGATGCCTACATCACGAAACCATTTCGTCCGGCAGAACTGATTCAGACGATTAAACAACTCTTGCGCTGATCTGATCATGGAGTGGCGTCAGACTGTAGAGTAGCTGTCAAGCAACCGATGCCCTCGCCTGTTCGAGGGCCGGACCCTATTTTTGGACGGCTTCACACCAGCAGAGGGAGTGGGGCCTTAAATTGATGAACCGGCCTATCCAGGGAGCGAGTAGATAGATCAGATGGACTGGCATTGCGATCGCCCCTAGATCTTTCGATTATACCGAGGCTTGAGAGCTTGAGGTCCGGCGCGATCGCGGTTCGATAGTGTGCGGATCAACGTGATACTGCGCTGCCGCAGCAGACATCGGCAGTTTTAGCAACTCTGGATTTTCCAGCAGCATCGGGACCGAGGGGGAAATCGGTGCTATCCCTAATACCCGGATCATCTCTGCTGCCACCGCTTGCGCTAAGAGGGGGGGAACAGAATTCCCAATTTGGCGGAATCCATGCCATTTCGTGACATGGAAGCGAAACCAATCCGGGTAGGAGTGTAATCGCGCCGCCTCCCGAACCGTAATACAACGGGGTTCAACCGGATGAATCGGACGAGGGGAAGTATAAGCACCTCGATTACTGGGAGTTCCTGCTCTTAATGTATTACATAATCCCTGGGGATTGAGCTTGTGGAAGCGACTGACAGGTTCGGATTTGCCGGGAGGGGTATCTTTGAAGCGATCGCTCGCTCGTTGGCTATGCTGGGTGCGATGGTTGCCGGTGAGAATACCCCTATCCCACTGACGGGGATAGGCGTAATTGTGAGACTGTCCAGAGAGTCCCTGCATCTGAATTCCATAAGCACTAGCGGGTGGGTATTCGTAGGAAATCCAGTCGCGATCAAGCAATTCCGCATACTCTTCTACCCTCGGCAAATCTTGAATCGCCTCCCAAACCGTCGGCGTTGCCGGCAGATTCGATAACTGGGGTAATTTGCATCCTGGAGGATTGGTAATAGGGGTGGGATAGTTAGGTAACGACAATCCCTCGCGACATCCGATTAAAAACAGACGTTCGCGATTTTGGGGCACACCATAATAAGCCGAATTCAGCACTTGATAGGGAGTCAGAACCTGATAACCGCAGTCATGAAATTTATCGATAACTTCATCTAAAAGCTGCTTATGGGGACCCATCGTTAATCCCCGAACATTTTCCATAACGAAATACTTCGGTTGCAGTTCGGTAACGATGCGGATGAAGTGAAACACCAGGGAATTGCGCGGATCATCTAAAGCGCGTTTACCCATCAGGGAAAAACCTTGACAGGGGGGACCTCCACAAACCACATCAATCTCGCGACTGCCAATTTCCGACTGGGTTCTAATCTCTTTCCCCGTTGCCTCTACCACACTTCTGCACAAAACTTTCCATTTTGGAAAATTATATTCATGGGTGGCACAATGGATGGGGTCGATTTCCACTGCTGCAAGCACGTCAAAACCCGCCTGTTCAAAACCCAGGGTCATCCCGCCTGCACCGGCAAATAAATCTACAGCGATCGGTCTAGTTTGGGGGTCCATAAAGGTGAATGATCCTGCGGTATCCTGGGCGAATGGTGTGTTATTGTACCATGATTTTGACCTAGATTTACGGTGCTTGGGGACCTAAAACAAACTCGTCTCGGGCTTCTTTTTCCGCCAATTCTCCATTCAATTGCAACAATTTCTCTAAAATATCATCGGTGGGTTTGAAGTGATAGGCTTGCATCACCTGTTTATCGAGTTCTGCATGGAGTTTCGGTAATTGACTGGTGGGTTCGTCAAAGAATTTATTATACAATTGAGTGATTCCCCATTGTTTCGATTCCATTTGTTGGGTGCGATAGTCATGGAGTTTTTGGGTAATTTCGCGAATAGAAGTCACTTGTTTGGAATCAGGGGTTTGGGGAAAGGGGAAGGGTTCAAAGCAGGTTTGGTGAGTGTAGCGGGTATCCCCTTTCAGGGTTGAACTTTGAGCATGGACCCAGATTCGATGGATCTTGGAGGTTAAAATTCCCAAAATGTAGAAATCATCCGATGCCACAACAACATTGAGATCTCCGGGTAGCCAATTTAAAGGTGCTGGAATAAATATCGCCCATTTCGAGACCCTAGGAACGGTGAAGTAATGGGAAAGAGAGGCGATCGCCTTTCTCATATCGGGACGAGAACGGATAAATTTCCACCAGTATGTTCTGGCTTTTTCATCTCTGTTTTTATCTCGTTCAGGCTTAACGGTTGCTTGAATATGCTGAAAGGGTAAACTATAATCCCTGGCATCTTCAATCGTCATCTCATTAAAATCAATAATCCACCGATCCGGTTTACCCTGGGGATTTTTAGCTAAATTTGCCCCCATTGAAAACAGTTTGAGAACCTCTTGATTTTTTGGAGCCGCTTGAATCCAGGTTTTGACTTGTTGTTCCGTGACAATAAACCCTTTTCCTACAGGAATTACTCCTTGAAAGCAACGGTTTTTATTAGCAGCCAGTCTAACAGATTGGGAAACATCTAGGGTAGATTGCAGGGAGGAATTAATAGAAGAAACGAGACTATTATCTAAATAATGTTGATTGGTTTCTTCTTTAGCCCAGTTAATCAGACTCACATGAACATTCGCCTCACCGGACCAGGGTTGAGAGGAAATAGCTTCGTGAATGTAACCGCCATTTTGGGTAATATAGTCTAACGTGGCCACCCGGCTTTTTCCCTGACTTACTGAGTTGGTGGCAACTAATCCGGCCCTCCCGTTATCTTCTATACAATCATGGGCTAACCGGAACCAGTATGCACAAAAATCGACGGAATCTTTAACATCTGGAAAGCGAGTAAAGACCCGATCAATATAATCATCACCCAGGTTAATTCTTAAATGTTTACCGCCTAAAAACGGTGGATTACCAATAATTGCTTTAACTTTCGGCCATTGGTTAAATAAAGCATCTTGGCAGATGATATTTTTATCTAAGGTATCCAGGGGGAGAGGGTCTTCAGTCAAGCCAAATTTATCGATCGCCACCTTGCGGGCGATCGCCAGGGTGACTCTTGCCAACTCCACCGCAAACGGATTGGTATCCATGCCATAAAACTGTAATGGCGTGACAAAACCAATTTCTAACTGTTCCCGAGGAGACTTGCGACGGCTGGCTATTTTTTCTAATAATAGCTGTTCGATGCGCTTCAATTCTTGATAAGCAATATAGAGAAAATTACCAGAACCACAAGCCGGGTCAAGAACGCGATAGCTTTGCAATTCCATCTGTAAGCCATTCAGTTCGGGAATGGTGTTTGCTGCTTCGATTCGGTCCTCCCAATACCGGCTAATCGTCGGGCGGACAATCTTCATAATATCCGCTTCCGAGGTGTAGTGAATTCCGTAGGTATGACGTTC
>CAYUEH010000069.1:0-12438 GCA_964442465.1 uncultured Laspinema sp.
GAAACGGCGATTTATCCGGAAGGGACAATGGTGGCACTCCGCAAAGGACAACCCCCCGAGGCAGTCCATGCCCAACTCATGCCGTTACTGACGGACTCCTGGGCGGATGCCTCGCCGATGCGCCAGCTCAATTGGTTGTGGCAGATGGTTCAACTGTGGTATCCGTTGAAAAAGGAAGGGGTGGCGGGGAGTCTGCTGAATCCGGGATTGCTGCGGGTGGAAGGATCCTTGCTGAGGCTGCTGGAATTGTCAAGGGATGCGACAACGCCGGACCTGTCTGAACTGGGTCAGTTATGGTTGAGTTGGTCTAAGACAGCGCATCCGGCGATCGCCCCCTATCTGGAGCAACTCAGCCAGATGCTTAGGACCCGAGAGGTGCAAACTCCATCGCAACTGCTGGAGCTATTAGACCGGGGGTTGAGTCTGTGTGGAGAGCTGTACAAACGCACCTATTACATTGCGACTGGGACCGATCGCGGGCCGACTCGTCGCCGGAATGAAGATGCCTGCTATCCCCCGAGTGGAACCACTCGTGCCACTTCAGATACCAGTGGGTTAGCGATCGTCTGTGATGGGATTGGGGGACATGAAGGGGGGAATGTCGCTTCTAATCTGGCGATCGAAACCTTACAACAACACCTAGAATCCCTTGCTTCAGAGAACAGCCAAAGCCATCCCAACCTGATCATTGATCAAATTGGACAGGCTGTGGGGATTGCGAACGATCGCATCGCCAGTCGCAATGACGAAGAACAGCGCCAAGCTCGACAGCGCATGGGAACCACCTTGGTCATGGCCTTGACCCATCGCCATGAAATTTATATCAATCATATAGGGGATAGTCGCGCCTATTGGATTACCTCGACGGGGTGCCGACAAGTCACCCTGGATGATGATGTCGCCTCTCGGGAAGTCCGGTTGGGGTACTCCCTGTATCGGGATGCCTTACAACAAGGGGCAGCCGGGTCTTTAATTCAGGCATTAGGGATGGGGGCTTCCTCGGTGCTGCATCCGACGGTCCAACGTTTTATCATGGATGAGGATAGCGCCTTCCTGCTCTGTTCCGATGGGTTGAGCGACAATGACCGGGTGGAGCAATACTGGGAAACGGAAATCCTGCCGGTTTTATCCGGGGAATTCCCCGTGTTGCGATCGGTCACCAAGTTAATCGATATTGGTAATTTTCATAACGGCCATGATAACGTCACCGTGGGACTGGTTTACTGTAAGGTAGAACCCATTCGGGCAGCCGGACTCGACTCCCGTCTGTTGGTGGCGCAACTCCAATCAGTCCCTCCAGCAGACCCCCTAGAAGACTCTCAACCGACGGGTTTCCCTAAGAAGAATCCAGATCATCCCAACTTCGAGGAAGTCACGACAGAGTTGAGACCCCCTCAACAGTCAAAACGTTCCAAGTGGACGATGTTAATGGGAATCCTGTTATTGGTTGGCGTCGGCATCGTAGCGGGTTTCGTTGTCACCCAGGAGGGATGGCAGAATCGGATCGCGGATTTACCCTTGGGACAGGCAGAAGACCCGACCTCCACGGATCCCGAGACCGACCCCCTCCCGATTCCGGACATCACAGAAGGGGCCACCATAAAACCGGGGCAGTACCTGCAACTGGCTCAAGCGCCAGAGGATGGGGAGTTAGTCTTGTTGAAGCAACCAGGGGAGGCCCTCCCTGGAAATCAATACGGGTTTATCCCCGGTGGCAGTGTTTTGTTGGTGATGGGCAAACAACAGGCAGTTAGTGATCCAGATGCCTGGGTTCAGGTCCAAGTTTGCTCGACCCCAGAACCAGTGGAATCCCCAGGGACTGCATCCGCTCCCGGTTCTCCGGCTGAAGGGACCTCTGAGTCCGCCAGTGAGGAGGCTCCCGCCCCGGCAGCGCCACCCCGTGTCGCGGTCCAAGCGAGTAGTAATCCGGGGTGGATTTCAGAGAAGTTGTTACTTCCGCAGGTTCTGCCTAATTTCGTCCCAACTGCTACGCAACAAGGGGGATGTATCGATGAACCGAATCCGCAGCCCTTTTCGGGCCCTTAACCGAGGATTTTGGGCCTAAACCGGGGGGATTCTCCTTCGGGGGCGGCCTGAGGGGAATCCCTCATTGGATGTTGGGGAACCCCCAAGGAGCGTTCGGGGGTTGGTGCAATTTTCCCGGGGTGAAAAGCGCCTCATGAGGGAACTCTAAACAATAAACTGTTCAACATCTTTTAGAAGAGATCCCCCTTTTTTCCCCTTAATAAGGGGGATCTCTTCTAATTCTCCCCAACTTCTCATGGCGAATTTTTTTATGAAAACCCCTTAGAGATCACAGAATTCGGGCTACCCCGGCTGTTTTTCGCGAAACCGGATTCCGGTTATATAATCTATAAAATGGTGGGCAACTGGAGAAAATTGAAACCGGATTTTTCCATGAACTGATACCGAATCCGGTGGATCGGGCAGGGATGCAGGACTGACCCAATCTTTAACATTAAGCCTTAAATGTAGAGGCATCCAAGGGAATCGTCGCTACATTATGTAGGGAACTCCAAACAATAAAGTCTTCAACATCTTGTAGTAGAGATCCCCCTTTCCCTCCCAAAAGAGAACGTCAATCGGCTTTTCCACTTCTGCCCCACTTCTAATGCCGAACTTTTGTTATGGAAATTTCTTAGGGTGGATGCTCAAAATCTGCGGAAGTCCTGGGATGGAGTAAGGATGGAGAGGCATGAACAGGGCTGGACAAGAGGGTGAACCCATTCGGTTGAGAACTGGTGGGTTGAGGTCTTCGTTCAAGGGACGCGAAGGTTGGGAAGAGTCTATCTAAAGGAATATGTTACGGTATAAACTGCCGTGAAATTGCCCGCCTACTCTCAGAGTCAGGGGACGGTTTGGATGACCAGAATGTAGGGGTAAACCCGGGAGCCAGATCCGTTAACAACAGCGCCGGGACTGGCATCAGGGAACGGTAAAATTGGGGAGGCATCAACAAGGGGTCCAAACTGAACCCGCTGATTGTCCTCAATCAAGGCAGTGGCATCGGGGGCGATCGCCTTCGGGAGGGAGATGCGGGATCAATCCATTGAGTCCCAAATGCGATCGCCGGCCGGACTGCTGATCGGGGTGAGGGGTGAGGTGCAATGGAATCAGGATGGGGATGGAAACACTGACCCCTAGAAAACCTACAGAAAACCAGAAAATAAGATATTTCAGGTGAACGAGGGGGAATGCTCATTCCCCCTGACAACAATTCATCACATCGATGCTCTCGGGCGTCGAGAATTAGACATCGATGCCAAACATATCGAGGCAACTATGCCAAAAAAGCCGAAAATACCCTGGAGTCGCTATCTTCCTGCTGCCATCATCTTTGGAATGGGGGTGGGACTGTCTGTAATCGGATTCATGGTGGTATGGGAGTGGGAAAATCGGCGACGAGACTATGAATTAAGTCGGAGCATTGACGTTTTAACGGGTCGATTGCAGCAGCAACTCGACGCCGACTTGGAAGTCATTCGCACGATTACGGACTTCTTTGAAGCCTCGCCAAATTTGGATCTCGACTCCTTTGAGCAGTTCGTGCAACGTCCTCTGTCAAACCCTTCTACCGTGTCTCTTGTCGCCTGGGTTGAGCGGATCGAGGATGGCGATCGCGAGGGTTATGAGGATCGCATGGCGATGGAACAGGATAGGGATTTTATGATTACACAACCGATCGCTCCAGGCCGTTTGGTCCGGCGCGATCGCCTTGCCGAATACTTTCCGATCTCCTATATTGCCCCCCTCCAGGAAAACCCCAAAACCTCCGGCTTTGATCTAGCCACCAATCCCACCTACGAAGCTGCACTGAAACGAGCGGCACAGATGGGGAAATTGGTGGTCAGCGAGGGTCTAGAGTGGCCAGTGGATTCGCGATCGCAACCGGGTTTTTTAGCGGTTCACCCAGTCTACGAAAATGGTCTCTCCACTCCCTACACCCTCGCTCATGACTCCCCTGCCAGTTCGGAACCCGTGAAACCCTTGCGCGGGTTTGTCGTGGGGTGGGTGGAGGTGGACAATCTGTTTCAACTCGCTGGAGCCAGAGCCAACCAGCTTAACTTGTACTTATGCGATGAAACCCCCAGAACAGGGACTCCCCAGGATTCACGCCCAGCCTATCCCTTGCTCACTTTAGCTGAATCCACGGAACTGGTCACCTCAAAGAGTGCCACGGAACCTTTTGCTCTGGATGTGCCTGATGAATGTCCCCTCAAACCCCTGGAAAATCAGCGTAATCGCGTTCGGGCGATGATGCTCGTCAATGGGAACTCACGGGCGCTCCGGCGAGAAATCAAGGTGAATGGCCGGATTTGGGCATTCTATATCTGGCCCACGGATGAATATCAGGCATCGCGCCGGCACTGGCGTTCTTGGGCGGTGCTGATTATTGGCTTTTTGTGGACCCACATTCCGGTTACTTATCTGCTGACTTCAGTCTCTCGCACTGCTGAAATTGAGGCTTTAGCCTTAGCTCGTGAGGAACAAGCGGCTCAGTTGCAGCAAGCGTTTAAGCAATTGGAGGTGGAACAAGCCAAGTCTGAGCGCCTGTTGCTTAATGTTTTGCCCAAGGCGATCGCTGAACGTCTCAAGGAAGATACCCAAACCATTGCCGAGAGTTTTCCGGAAGTGACGGTCTTATTTGCCGATATTGTCGGCTTTACTAAATTAGCGGCACGGGTTTCCCCCACAGAATTGGTGCAACTGCTCAATGAAATCTTTACCATATTTGACCGCCTCGCAGAAAAACACGGGTTGGAAAAAATTAAGACGATTGGGGATGCCTATATGGTGGTCGGGGGTCTCCCGGTGCAGCGCCGCAATCATGCTTCTGCGATCGCAGAAATGGCCCTCGATATGCAAAAGGAAATTCTCAATTTTAATCGCAAATGTCACGAATCTTTTTCCATGCGGATCGGCATTCATTCCGGACCGGCGATCGCTGGGGTGATCGGAACTCACAAGTTTATCTACGATCTCTGGGGGGATACGGTGAACATTGCCTCTCGCATGGAATCTCACGGGGTTCCCGGACGCATTCAGGTCTCTAGTACGACCTACTCTCTACTACAGTCTAGCTACTGCTTCGAGTGCCGAGGCTCTATCCCCATCAAAGGGAAGGGGGAAATGCTTGTCTATCTCCTGAATGGCAGAAAACAAGACGGCATCTGCAAGCCCCTGTTTGATCTGCCCTTCGAGGAAGAGGTTTGAAACCCTCCCCACGGGATTGGTATCGTTTACCGGGAAGATGGGGAGGATGGGGGAGATGGGGTGGATGGGGTGGATGGGGTGGATGGGGTGGATGCTCAACCTCCGGACAGCAAGTCGTTTCTTCCTGTTCGTAGTAACGACTAAAGTCGTTACTACAAACATGAACCCCATCTCCCCCATCTCCCCCATCTCCCCCATCTCCCCCATCTCCCCCATTCTAAAAACCAGAACTCTCGGGCTTAATGGGGCTCAAACATTCAGTTGATTCCCCCTCAAGGGTGAGTTTTCTGCGCGAGGCTTTTATAAGTTTTGATAAAGGGTATAAATGGTTACGGTTTCCCGTCCCTAAAACCTGAAAAAATCATTAAAAATTTCCCAAAATATCGGGAAAAAGAAACCTGACAAAAATCTGGACATGAATTGGAACCATGCCCAAAACTGGGGGCAAAAACTTGATAAAATTATGTAAAATAAAAACATTAGCATGAGATTTTTTCTCCGGCGGGGCTGTTGGGGGTATATTTAAACTATTTTCAGTTTAGCGATCGCATCCTTCTGTCCTCGGTAGAGGGGAGTTGATTGAAGTTGACCCAGACTTGACATCAACTTTCTATAAATTTATCGAGAGAGGTTGATCAAACTTAAACAAGTCTGGTGGAGAAAAAAACCGCAGGGGAGGAGGAAGTCTCAGGGGAAGAGGCGAGAGATATCTAACGAAAGTCCGGAGGTGATTTTCAGATAAACCCAAAGAGGTTTTCTTAGTAAATCCGGCCAATTTTGAGTCAATGGAGCGCCAGAAACAAGCAAAACCAAGCCGCCCAAAGCAGTCGCGGCCTAGTCCAGAACATCGAGATGTTTGAAGAGTCAGCCATGAGTAAAACGAGCGAGACCGGGAACCGATGCGAGTCCAGTGTCAAAGTGGGAATATTGCACTCCCTAAGTGGGACGATGGCAATTGGAGAAGCATCCCTAAAAGATGCGGCACTGATGGCGATCGCCGAAATTAATGCCGCTGGGGGTGTACTGGGAAAACCCATAGAACCCGTGATTGAAGATGGAGCATCTTCACCCACCGAATTCGCTCTCCAAGCTCGCAAGCTGATCCAACAGGAGCAAGTGGTCACTATTTTTGGGGGATGGTCTTCCGCCTCTCGTAAAGCCGTTCTGCCGGTTTTAGAGGAATTTAATGCCCAACTCTGGTATCCGGTGGAATATGAAGGACTGGAATCTTCCCCGCACATTTTCTACACCGGCATCTGTCCGAATCAGCAAGTGGAACCGGCCCTCACTTGGGCGATCGCCAATAAAGGCAAGCGCATCTACTTAATTGGCTCTAACTATGTATTTCCCCGGACGATTAACAAAATTATCCGCGCGCATCTCAAACAACAAGGCGGAGAAATTGTGGGAGAAGAATATATCTTGTTAGGAGAACAAGATTTTCGAGATATCATCCCTCGCATTCAAGCGAGTCAAGCGGACTTAGTATTTAATACGTTAAATGGAGATAGTAATATCGCCTTTTATCACCAATATCGAGAAGCGGGAATTACCTCCGCAGAACTGCCGATTCTGGCGGTGAGTGTGGCTGAAGATGAAGTGCGACGGATTGGGGAGGCGGCAACGGGACATTATGCGACCTGGAGTTATTTCCAAAGTGTTAATACGCCCCAAAATCAAAAATTTGTCAAGAATTTTCAGGCCCGTTATGGAAAAAGCCGGGTAACCAGTGACCCCATTGAAGCGGCTTATACACAAGTTTATTTATGGAAACAATCCGTAGAAAAAGCCGGAACCTTTGATGTGGACCCGGTGAGAAAAGCGGCTTATAATCAAACCTTTGAAGCCCCGGGGGGATTGGTGCGGATTGAGGCGAATAATCATATCTGTAAAACCTGTCGAATCGGAGAAATTTTACCGAACGGACAGTTTAAAATTGTCTGGGAAACGCCTGATGCGATCGCCCCTCTGCCTTGGTTGGGGATAGAAACCATGAGTGGGAGTGTCTCTGCTGTGGCGATCGAGATGCTGGGTGAGGTATCCCAGGCGATTCAATATAGTTGTCAAATGGAAGAAAAATCCCGTCAGCTTGAGATGGCAATGGCGGAAGTTAAAGCGACGAACGAACGTCTCGAAAGCACTCAAGCGGAACTGGTGGCTTCGGAAACCCGGTTTCGAGAACTGCGATCGCGGGTGGAACTCCTCAAGCGCCGCCTCTCTAGCCAAATTCATACCTCCTTAAATATTGACACCATTTTAAAAACCGCTGTCAGCGAAATTCGCAATCTCCTGGCCATTGACCGCTGTCAGTTTTTATGGTATAATACCGATTCCCATCCCCCCAATTACGAACAAAGTCAGGAAGCCCGGGACCCCAAGCAGCCCCAGGATTGTACCGATAACCCCCTGGCAGAAATTCCCGCTCTGGGGAAGGCCCTGCAACAGCTTCAACTCCTGCAAATCGATGACGCGATCGCCGATCGCCAACTAGACCCCCCAAGTCGCGACCTGTTACAAGCAAGCTCCATCCGCTCATTACTGGCCGTCGCCGTACAAACCCATTCCGGACAAAAAGGTGCCTTGGTCTGTCTCCATGGCAGTTCCACTCACCCTTGGACGGAAAGTGAGGTAGAGTTGCTCCAAGATGTGGCTATACAAATTGCGATCGCCATCGATCAGGCCAAACTCTATGACCAAAGTTGTATTACCGCCACTGCCGCTAACGCCCAAGCGGCCAAGCTGAAAACGGCTCTGCACGAACTCAAGCAGACCCAGGCCAAACTGATCCAAACCGAAAAAATCTCCAGTTTGGGGTCTTTAGTCGCCGGGGTTGCGCACGAAATCAATAATCCCGTGAATTTTATCTATGGGAATCTCTCTTATGCCACGAAGTATCTGCAAGAGTTGATGCAACTCTTGGGACTCTACGAAAAATACTATGGAGAACCCCCCGAAGAGATTCGCGCCTACCGGGAGGAAATTGAACTGGACTACCTCCTGGAAGACTTGCCTCAAATGATTTCCTCCATGCGAGTGGGTGCCGAACGGATTGGGGAATTGGCCCGATCGCTGCGGAACTTCTCCCGCGCCGATACCGGGGAACTGAAAGTCACCGACATTCACGAAGGGCTCAAAAGTACCCTGTTGATTCTGCATCACCGTCTGAAAGCCAATCCTTATTGCGGGGCGATCGCCACGATTGAACAGTTTGGAGATCTCCCCCCGGTGGAATGTTATCCGAGTCAACTCAATCAAGTGTTTATGAATGCGATCGGGAATGCGATCGATGCTTTAGAAGAGATGACGGGTAAATGGAACACCAGCAATGCTGCTGATGGAAATGGACATCACTTAGAACCCGGCGATCGCCAGAGAAAGAGAACCGGAGGTGGAAGCGGCGAAATGTCCTTATCGAACCTGGATTTTTCTCAATCTCCGCTGCCTGTATATCAATTACCCTTGCCCACGATTTGGATTCGCACGGAAGTCGTGCGGGATGAGGCCGTCGCCATTCGTGTGGCTGATAATGGACCCGGAATGACACCTGAAGTCAGACAGCAGCTATTTGAAGCCTTTTTTACGACCAAACCGGAAGGCAAAGGAACGGGTTTGGGACTGTCGATTAGCTATCAGATTGTGGTGGAACGGCATGGCGGTTCTATTTCTTGTATATCTGAACCCGGTCAGGGGACCGAGTTTCGGATTGTTATTCCCATCCGGCAAGGGGGAAAAGTGCGATCGGCGGATCCGGCAGTCGATGTGATTCCGTCTTTGATGGGGGGAGCCAGTTAATCCGCCTTGCGGTTGCTGGCTCTCCAGCAACCGATGTGATCTCGCTGATTCTCCGGACTTAAGTGCGAAATATTGGGGATGTTTGAGGATTTGTTATTTGTTGAAAAACTTTAAAAAACGTTATGTAAAAAATACATAAATCAACACAAAAAATAGTATCGGCTCAAACAGTCTGTAACTTCAACTACAAACTCATTCCCTGAATCGGCATAAAAAAGATTGAGGGCAGGACTGACGCCTATTCTCCGAACCCATCCTAAATGTAGGGGCGATTCACGAATCACCTCTAAAAATATAAAGGTAATGGGTCAGTCCTGCTGGAGGGGAAGAAAGCTCTATTTATTAGATGTGGAGTCAAAATCTTTGTTCGGTTTGACCAACTGTTTTCAGATGGCTGAGATACAAACTATGCGAGAAATTAATGCGGCAGTAGTCAATATCAGTGGTCGCCAGCGAATGCTGTCTCAACGCACCGCACTCTTGGCATTGCAACTAGAGCGGTCTCAGACAGCGGAAGATAGAACAAAATGGCGTTCGGCTTTGCGCGAAACCATCACCTTGATGGAACAATCCCATCAGGGGCTGATCTATGGGGATGCAGCCTTGCAATTACCGGGACATCCCTCCCCAACGGTCAAATCCATGTACTTTGAACCCCCGATCAATTTAGACCGGAAAATTAAAGCCTATATTGCGGCAGTCAATCAGGTGCTCGCCACAGCCGATGGGGAACTTACCCCAGAAAATCCCCATCTGCGTTACATCCTCGATGCAGCGAGTGGACCCTTGCTCGATGACTTAGATGCCATCGTCAGTGAATATCAACTCGAAAGTAACCGCCAACAAGAGGCGATCGCCCTTCAGCAAGCGGAACTCTATCGTCAAAGCCAGATTGCCGCCACCCGAGCTCGTTCTCAAGCCCATGAATTAGCACAAGCCCTAGGGGAGTTAAAAAATGCCCAAGATCGCCTGATTCAGAGCGAAAAAATGTCCAGTTTAGGCCAACTCCTAGCCAGTGTCGCCCATGAACTGAACAATCCGGTGAGTTTTATTTATGGCAATGTCAATCATGCGATCGCTTATGTTCAAGAATTGCTGGAAATCATCGAACTGTATCAACAAGAATCTCCCCATCCTAGCCCCAGGCTAGGTGAATACCTAGAAGAAGTTGATTTTAATTTTATTAAAGATGATTTGCCCAAAACCTTATCTTCAATTAAAATTGGGTCTGATTCCATGCATCAATTAGTGCTGTCTTTACGGAATTTTTCCCGTAAAGATGAAGCTGTAATGAGACAAGTGGATATTCATGAAGGCATTGAGAGCGCGCTGTTAATTTTACAAAATCGCCTCAAAGCCAATGGGAAAAGCCACGCCATTACTATCATCAAAGACTACGGTAAAACTACCACAATCGAAGGGTTTCCCTGTCAGATCAATCAAGTTTTTATGAATTTAATTGGAAATGCCATTGATGCTTTGGAAATGAAACGGGGAGATTGGGCTGAGGAGAACGAAGCGTGGAAATCAGGGGAAAAACAGGTGCGCTCATCGGGACTAGAAAGGCCCGATGAGTTCCTTCCCACGATTCACATTCGCACTCACCTGAGCGATCGGGAACAGGTGGTCATTCAAATTTCCGATAATGGGCCGGGCATGAGTTCTGAGGTGCTCTCTTCCCTATTTCATCCCTTTTTTACGACCAAACCCGTAGGAAAAGGAACTGGGTTAGGCTTGTCTATTAGTCATCAAATTGTCGTAGAAAAGCATGGAGGTCAGATTCAGTGTATTTCCACACCGGGTCAGGGAACAGAGTTTTGGATCGAACTGCCAGTTAAACAAGCTTGCCGAGGTGAAAAGCTCCTCCCAGCTTAATCCCCCCAATGGATCTGAGAGGTGATTCAAATAACTCGATTTGATCACAGAAAAAAGGGGGGATTTTAGCCGAAAATATTTTGGCCTAAATTGCCTATTCTATTGACCCTTTATGAGTGAGTGATTAACCTCAATATTGTTGACATCAAGTCATCGGTTTGCTCCAGCCAAATTTTAACAAAAGGGGTGACCTTGCCCCGTGGTTTTTAGGAAAACATAAAAACAATAAAAAAATGCAAAATAGACTACAGAAATGCGGGGGTCTGGATCCGTTAAAGTCTAAAACAGGAGAGGGGTGACCGCCGCTTTTTGAAGTTGGAGTAAATTTAGTCTGAAAAATAAGGATAATTAGAGAATGCTGACTCAATATAGAGGCGGGCAACTAGAAATGAGATCTCGCTCTTCCAAACCCCCTACAACTTTTAGTAAGATATCATCCCTGCAATCTGTTTCTCAGGGGATGAGTATTGTCGTGACCCTGATTGGTTTGATTGTTCTGCTGGGTTGGATTTTCAATATTCCTGTGCTCAAAAGTGTTTGGCCTGGGCTCGTGACAATGAAAGCCAATACCGCCATTAGTTTTATTCTTTGCGGTCTTTCTTTGTGGCAATTAGGAGGTAAAAAAAAATCTCGATCTAGGGACAAATCACCGCAGCGCCAGTGGCGAAGAACCCTGAATCAGAGGGGAATAGGCATTCTGAAACCTCTGGCTCATCTTGTGGCATTAATCCTGCCTACTTTCTCCTACTTGACCATTCTCGTTGGGGTGCTGACCCTTTTCCAATATATTGTTAATGTCAATTTTGGCATTGATCAATGGCTTTTTCAAGAAAGAGCAAATGCCGTGGGGACTTCCATGCCAGGGCGAATGGCTCCTAATACCGCATTTAATTTTGTATTGCTGGGTTTTGCTCTGGTTTTTTCCCAACAAAAACGCTATCGGATGGCCCAGTATTTGAGTGCGATCGCTTGGGCGATCGCCTTTTTAGGATTACTCGGTTATCTATATGGGATTTCGGCCTTTTATGGTCTCGGACGCAGTACCGAAATGGCATTGCATACGAGTGTAGCCTTTATATTACTTTCCGTGGGGATTTTGTTAGCTCATCCTGACCGGGGACCCGTTGCCTTATTGACTAGCGATCGCACCTTGCGCCTACTCATGCAACCCCAGGCGATTGCCGCCTTAGTTCTTCCTCCCTTATTCGGGGGATTAATCCTCCAAGGAACCCAATTGAATCTCTACGATCGCGGGGTTGGGATTGCCTTGTTAAGCGTATTTAATACCATCTTGTTAGCGATTGCGATCGGGTGGAACGCCCATACCCTGAGCATCATGGATGCCCGACGGGAACAAGCCGAACGAGAACGATACCTGATGGCGATCGCCGCTGCACGCAGTGAAGAACTCCAGCAAACCTTGAGCGAACTCCAACAGGCTCAATCTGAACAAAAGCAAGCCGAACAAAAATATCGCAGCATCTTTGAAAATGCCATAGAAGGAATTTTTCAAAGTACCCTCAATGGACGTTACAT
>CAYUEH010000069.1:12538-14228 GCA_964442465.1 uncultured Laspinema sp.
GATGCAATTTTGGCGATCGACCCGGAGGGTCACATCACCAGCTATAATCAGAAATTCGTTGATTTATTGCAAATTTCCCCGTCATGGCTGAAAAATGGGAGCTTTAAGCAAGGTCTAAAAATTTTATGGCCTCAGTTAAAACGGCCCCAAGACTGCCTCAGTCAAATTAGAAAATGGCGGGATTCCCCCAATCTGGAATTTTGGGATACCCTGGAATTTACAGAAGGGAGAATTTTAGAGTGTTATTCTCGTCCGCAAATGGTTGGAAATTCAACTGTGGGACGAGTTTTTAGCTTTCGGGATATCACCGATGCCACTCGCGCCGAACAGCATATTCGCTATCAAGCCTTTCACGATTCTCTCACGGATTTACCCAACCGAACTTTATTAAATGAGTTCTTGGTGGAGGTCTTGGAACAGGCCCAAAATAGTGATAGTCAAGTAGCGGTGATGTTCCTGGATTTGGATCGGTTTAAGACAATTAACGATACCCTCGGTCATGCGATCGGGGATAAATTATTACAAGGGGTAGCCGCGAGACTAAAAGCCACCCTGGGAAACCAAAATATCATCGCCCGATGGGGGGGAGATGAATTTACCATCATTCTGCCCGACATTTCTTCTGGGGTCGCCGCCACCCAGATTGCTGAAGAAATTATCCAAACCTTAAAGCCTGCTTTTTCCCTCGAAAATCATCACCTTCATATCAGTACCAGTATTGGAATTGCCCTCTATCCCCACGATGGAAAGGATGGAGAAACGCTCATCAAACACGCTGATTCTGCCCTCTATCGCGCCAAGGAAAAAGGCCGCAATACTTATGAAGTTTACACCCCATCTTTTGATGTTCTGGCCAGTGAGTTATTAGACTTGGAAAACCGATTACACCGGGCATTAGAACGGAGCGAATTTATGCTCACCTATCAGCCTAAAGTGAATATTAAAACTGGGGAAATCAAGGGAATGGAGGCATTAATCCGCTGGAAACATCCAGAATTAGGCTTAGTCTCCCCCGCAAAATTTATTCCCCTTGCCGAAGAAACCGGATTAATTATGCCCATTGGAGAATGGGTGTTAAAAACAGCTTGCCGTCAAAACCAAGCTTGGATTGAATCCGGTTTATCCGCGATACCTGTAGCGGTAAACCTCTCCGTTCGACAATTCCAACAACCGGATTTAGTCCAAAAAATTGCTCAAGTTTTGGAGGAAACCGGCTTAGAAGCCCGGTATTTAACCCTAGAAATTACGGAAACTGCCGCCATGCTGGATGTGGACTTTACCCGCAAGTTGTTACGGGAGTTAGAACAGATGGGGGTGAATATTGCCCTGGATGATTTTGGGACTGGATATTCTTCTTTGAGTTATCTCAAACAGTTTCCTCTCCATACGTTAAAAATAGACCGTTCGTTTGTGAAGGATTTGACCGAAGAACCGGCAGATATTGCGATCGCCCGTGCCGTGATTGCCTTGGGACATGGGTTACATTTAAACGTGGTGGCTGAAGGGGTGGAAACCTTAGAACAAGTCGATTGTTTACGAATGCTAGACTGTGAAGAAATTCAAGGCTATTTCTTCAGTCGTCCCTTATCCTCGGAAGATGCTACCCAACTGTTACAGCGAATGCGCTTACAGCAAGAGGTTCCGATTTAATGGGGTGAATTGGGGTGGGGTTCTCAGTCGGATGATGCCT
>CAYUEH010000070.1:0-11069 GCA_964442465.1 uncultured Laspinema sp.
GGGCAATGCCCACCCTACAATTGCTTCAAATTATTGGAGTTTTCCATTTTTCCAGATTTGTGAATTTCTTAATCCCGGGACAACCCTTTCTAAAATTATTAAATTTTGGTCTGTCAAATAACATAATAACTGCTTAAAATTACTGATAAAATTCGCATAAATATTATTATGAATTCTAAAATTTGGCCTTATATTACCCCGGGTATTGCGGATGATTTATTCGAGCGGTTGCCGGGAATTCCCATGAGCAAACGGGAAACGAGATTGCTGTTACTCTCCCACCTGCGTCTGCAATCCGAATCGGTTTTATGGGATATTGGGGCGGGCACCGGAACCATTCCTGTAGAAGCGGGATTACTCTGTCCGAAGGGGCGGATTTTAGCCGTAGAACGGGATGAGGAAGTAGCGGCCTTAATTCGGTCTAACTGCGATCGCTTCGGGGTGGAAAATGTAGAAGTCATCGAAGGCAGTGCACCAGAATGTCTCTCCCAGTTACCATACCCCCCAAATCGCGTCTGTATTGAAGGAGGCCGTCCCATTAAAACCATCTTAGAAAAAGTCTGGTCCTACTTACTCCCAGAAGGGCGAGTCGTTGCCACTGCCGCGAGTTTGGAAAATTTGTATGCCATTTCCGAAAGCTTTGCTGAGTTACAAGTCCGCAATGTGGAGGTGGTCCAGTCCTCCTTCAACCGCTTAGAAGGCAGGGGAACGCATCAAAGTTTTGTAGCGGTTGACCCGATCTTTATCCTGAGTGGAGAAAAGCTGGATTGAAATTCAGCCCGGTTTACCGGATGCTCTTGAATTAGACCTTTTGCAGGATGAAAAACCGATGACCCCAACCCCCGGTGAACCAGCGGTACAGTTTGGTGGGTGAATTCCGCAATATCAGGAAACGCTGACCAGACCGAGGAGTTCGGTGAATGATGCAAGCCAGCTATTTTGCTAATACTAGATTAACTATAAAATTGTTCTATGCCTTTGTCTCGAATTCTCAGTACCATTGTTGCTCTCATCCTAGCGCTAGGTACGACCTTCCTAGGAGGTTGGTACTTTACGGTCGGTTTTTCCATTCTGGTCTGTATTGCTCATCGGGAATATTTGGAACTGGTCCGGGCGAAAGGGATTTATCCCGCCGCCAAAACGAGTTTATTTCTAAGTCTGGGGTTGGTCGTGCTTTCGACCCAAGATTCCCAGTTGACCGATGCCCTTTTGCCGATCGCCGGAACCTGTATTTGTTTCTATCTGCTCTTTAAGCCAAAAATGGCTACAATCGCCGATTTAGCCGCCTCCATTCTCGGCCTATTTTATATCGGTTATTTACCCAGTTTTTGGCTGCGCTTACGCACTTTAGGGTCTGAGGTGGCCAGTAATCTCCCCTTGGGGGGCTATTGGCCCCAAACCTGGCCGGATTTTTCGGACCTACCCACAGGGTTGAGTGTCACCTTGCTGTCGTTTATTTGTATTTCTATGGCGGATTCTGCCGCTTATGTCGGTGGCAAGTGGTTGGGACGGACTCATTTTTCCGATATTAGCCCGAAAAAGACCGTGGAAGGGGCGGTGTTTGGGGTTTTGGGGAGTGTCATTTTGGCAACCCTGGGGGCGAAGTATCTCCATTGGCCGTTTTGGGTAGGGACTGGGGTGGCATTCGGGTTACTACTCGGGATTGCCAGTTTGATGGGAGATTTAATCGAATCCCTGATGAAGCGGGATGCAGGAGTGAAGGATTCCGGTAAGTTGATTCCCGGTCATGGGGGAATTCTCGACCGGGTGGATAGTTATATTTTTACGGCTCCTTTTGTTTATTATTTTATTACCCTGCTGTTGCCTTTGTTATCGCAATGGGTCGGGGTTTCGGGGCAGTAAGCGGGTGCTGCTGATGCTGGAATTGTTAAGGCAGAACGGTCAGTTGCCCTTGACAAATTAACCCCGTTTCACTGAAAGAAAGTTCTGAAATTGCCACATCGGAACCTAGGGGTAAAATCACGGTTTCTAATGGGATTACCCCTGAGTCTGAAAGCAGTTGAATTGTGGGATTGAGAAAGTGCAATTCGGAGGGGTTGGCCAGTTGTAACCCAGTTTGCAGGAGAAAGGGTTGGGCCGCTTGGGAGGGGGTGTGGAAACTCCCGCGTAGGGTGAGGGTTTCTTGGGAGGAGAGGATGGCAGCGCCCTCCCAGGTGAGGGTGGGTTCTGAGTCCCAGGAGAGAGCATGGGCGAATTGGGGGAAGAATAAGGGAGTGAAGGCATCGGCAATTAAGGGCGATCGCATAGAGGCATTCAGGTCAGCTTCCGTCAGATGTAACCGCGCCACTACGGGGACCGGGTGTTGAAGGTGTAAGGATTTTCCGCGCAGAATGTCCTTGAGATTGACCTGAATGCCGGTGCCCTGGAGTTCTAGGGTACTCAGGTGTAGACCTTGATAGATGGCACCGGACCCGGATAGAGAAACCTGGGGAATCACCCCTTGGAGGATTTGCCGATCGCCTCCGTTAATCTGGACCTCTAGTTCGTCAACGGATTCCACCTGCGATCGCAACCACAACTGCACCGCACTGGAGAGGACCCACCCGATGCGAGACCGAGACCTGCGGCTGGGTGGAGTCAGGGGTAAATCCTCTTCTGATTGGGATAATTCCGGGCGATCGCTGGACACAGAAGTTAATTTTATAATTTCTTTTTCGCGCATAAATATTCTCAATACAATTCCCCCGGCCCCCGGCCCTAGAATCAGGGAAGTTAGGGAGAATCCGTGAAATCCTGGAGCATCCAGCACCACCCACAACGGGACGGACCGGGCATTTGAGTGTTTCTACTCCCTATTCGGCGGTTCTGAGTGCTTGTATTTTCCCCGATCCTGTAATATTTGTACATAGTTCAGTCTGGCAAGTTGTCAGGTGGACTCAACCCCTAAAAACTTTTAGAAAAAAGCGAGCAAACGCAGCCGTCCAAAATATGGATGCTAGACTGCAAAAAATCCTATCCGAGTGGGGCATTGCCTCACGCCGTCAAGCTGAAAAAATGATTCAACAGGGACGGGTTAAACTGAATGGCGAAATTGCCCACCTCGGTCAGAAAGCCGACCCGGAACGCGATCGCATCCAAGTTGATGGTATCCCCGTCAACCCTGGCGATCGCCCCAGTCCCCTTTACTTGCTGTTAAACAAACCCACCGGAGTTGTGTCCACCTGCGCCGATCCCCAAGGTCGGACCACCGTACTCGACCTCCTCCCGGCTGACTTACGGCAACAGCAAGGGATCCATCCCGTGGGCCGGTTGGATTTTGACTCCACTGGCGCATTACTGCTGACCAATGACGGAGAACTCACCTTCCAACTCACCCATCCCCGGCATAGCATTCCCAAAACCTACGAGGTAACTGTTGCCGGAGAACCCCCGGAATCAACCCTGGAAGCATGGCGTCGCGGTGTCATCCTAGATGGCAAAACAACCCGACCGGCTGAGGTTCGCATCCTCGATCGCCCGCGTCCGTCCCAAACCCTGCTCGAAGTGATTCTCTGGGAAGGCAGAAATCGCCAAATCCGCCGGGTTGCTGAGTTGTTAGGATACCCGGTCATTCACTTACACCGCATCGCAATCGGCTCGATTCATCTCCACCCACCCGGGGAAGCTCCCTTGCCCCACGGCTACTACCGCCCCTTGAACCCCTCTGAGATATGTTTCTTACAAAGTCAAGTCTCCCTAAAATCCGTAAATTTGCCAGCAGATACTCAGGAACCGACCCGATGAAGAAGCATAACCCTAAAGCTATCCTGAAACCACAGCAGGATCCATCGGTCAAGCTGGCCGAGATGGGTGCTTACTTACGGCAAGTGCGGGAGTCTCAGTCCATGACCCTTGAACAAGTCGCGGCGAAAACGATGATTCGAGTCAGTCTGCTGCGATCGATTGAAGCCGGGGAACTCTATAAACTCCCCGAACCCATTTATGTTCAAGGTTTTCTCTTGCGGTATGCTGAGGTCCTGGGTTTAAATGGCGTTGAGTTTGCTAAAACCTTTCCCATCATTTCCACCTGGCGCAAGCAGAAAATAGCCCAGTGGTATTATTTACCCATGCCTAAATTTCGACCGATTCATCTGTACCTGATTTATATTCTGCTGATTATGGGTGCAGTCAAAGGGTTATCTGGATTTGTCGAAACTAAGGCGATGCAGGAATCCAATGGACAACAACCGGAAACCGCTGAAACTGTAGCCAGTTCTGAGACAACCACCCCAGAAGAACCCACTCCCCCAACGACCGCCTCTCAAACCCTGGGGGCCAGTCAGTCCAATTCCAACGCCCCGGTTAGGGTTGGATTGATTGTTCAGGATAGTTCTTGGGTGCAAATTACTGCCGATGACAAAATCGAATTTGAAGGCACGTTACAACAAGGAACGGAACGCACTTGGGAAGCGAAACAACAACTGGTTGTCCTAGCGGGCAATGCCGGTGGGATACTCATGGCAGTTAATGATGAACAAGCCAAACTCATGGGTAAACCTGGGGTTGCTGAAGAGGTGATTGTGCGGGCTGAACCCTAGCCTGTGGTTGTACTGTCGCGATTAGAAACCGGGTTTCTTTAGAAAATTTGTCGCAAGAAAGCCACAAATCTAGGCGAGAAACCCGGTTTCTTGTCTTTTGGACAGGACTTACGCAGATTTTGAAAACCCACCCCAAATGTAGAGGCGATTCGCTTGCTCGCCTCTACATTTGGGAGTTTTTGTAGACCTTTGACAACCGGATTTGGGATTACTCATAAACCCCAGATGCTGTCGGGTTGATTCGCGAATCAACCCTACATGATCGGGTTTGACCTTGAGGGTGGGCAACTTAATAGCATCGGCGACGATAGGTTTCCGTGAGCAGTTTCAGGCGATCGCGTAGGTCCCAAGTCAGCACCTCCCCGCGATAACGCCATCCCCAATTCCCTTCGGCTAGTCCCGGGGTATTCATCCGCGCATCGCTGCCGAGTCCCAACAAATCCTGCATGGGAATCAGGGCTTGATTCGCCACGGAAGACAATGCTACTCGAATCATTTGCCAGTGAATGCCTTCCTCAGAAACGGGTCCTAAATAGGATAAAAGACCCCACCGTTCATGGTCCGACAGTTTTTCAAACCATCCCACTGTCGTATCATTATCGTGAGTCCCGGTATAAACCACACAGTTGCGCGAGTAATAGTTAAGCGGCAAATAGGGATTCCCCGGTCCGGATCCAAAGGCAAAATGTAAAATCTTCATCCCCGGAAACTCGAACTCGTCGCGCAGGGCTTCCACTTCTGGAGTAATCACCCCTAAATCTTCCGCAATAATCGGCAGACTGCCTAAGCGTTCTTTGACGGTATTCAGTAAGGCCGAACCCGGTGCCGCAATCCACTTTCCATTCATGGCGGTAGTTTCCCCTTGGCGCACGCACCAGAAGGATTCTAGGCCCCGGAAATGGTCGATGCGAATGATATCCACATAACTCAACATGGATTGGAAGCGCTTGACCCACCAATCAAAATTCTGTTTTTCCAGGCGCTTCCAGAGGTAGACCGGGTTACCCCATAATTGCCCCGTGGCGCTGAAATAATCGGGCGGGACTCCGGCCATTCCTGCGGGTTCTCCGGTTTTGACATCCAGACAAAAGA
Organism: uncultured Laspinema sp.; assembly: GCA_964442465.1. Classification (GTDB taxonomy): domain Bacteria; phylum Cyanobacteriota; class Cyanobacteriia; order Cyanobacteriales; family Laspinemataceae; genus Laspinema. The sequence goes on from CAYUEH010000070.1 coordinate 5,631, forward strand.
TGTCTGGATTGGCCCAAACATCGGCGCTATCGTGAGCGACATAGATGGGAATATCGCCAATAATTTGGATGTTTCGTTCGTTGGCGTAGCGTTTCAGGTCGGACCACTGCCGGAAAAATTGGTATTGCAGGAATTTCTGGAAAAAGATTTCTGCGGTTAACTGTCGCCGCCATTTGTCTAGGGCCTCGGTTTTCCGCTGGGCAATGTCGGGTTCCCACTGATACCAGCTTTTGCCATCCATTGCGCCTTTAATCGCCATGAATAAGGCATAATCCTCAAGCCAATAGGCTTTTTCATGGCAAAATTCTTGAAATTGCTGTTTTTGCTCCGCAGAAGCCTGGGCTTTGAAGGTTTGGCAGGCTTGTTGTAAGAGGGGCATTTTGATGGCGATCGCCTGGTCAAAATCGACCCAATCTGCGGGAAATTCTGGCACTTGGTCAAAGTCCCAATCGGCGAGTAATTGGTCCTCACGCAGGCGATCGGGACTGATCAACATCGGGTTTCCCGCCATCGCGGAATAGGACAAATAGGGAGAATTGCCAAATCCCGTAGGTCCTAGCGGCAAGATCTGCCAGTAAAGTTGGTAACTCTCTGCTAAAAAGTCTACGAAGCGATATGCGGCTTCGCCAAGGTCACCGATACCAAACCGACTGGGAAACGAGGTGGGGTGGAGTAGAATACCGCTAGATCTGGGGAAGGGCATGGTGTATGTACCACTGGAAAATAACTTAAGCGTGGTTGCCCAATCGTTTACTGGGCTACCGACTCTCAACTTTATCACGGGACGGGTCACTCTAAGCGGCGATCGCCCTATCTCAGGGAACTCTAAAAAATCAAATCCCCAAAAAACTCTCAACCTCTCAACTTTAAAATCTAACTATGACTTATCGCAATCCCACTCCGACTGTTGACATCATTATTGAGTTAGGCGATCGCCCCGGACGTCCCATTATCCTGATTGAGCGTCGCAATGACCCTTTGGGTTGGGCGCTTCCCGGTGGTTTTGTCGATTATGGGGAATCGGTGGAAACGGCGGCGATCCGTGAGGCGAAAGAAGAAATCGGGTTAGATGTTGAACTCATCGAACAATTTCATGTGTATTCTGACCCGAATCGGGACCCGCGTCAGCATACTCTGAGTGTGGTTTTTTTAGCCACGGCGACGGGGGACCCCCAGGCGGCAGATGATGCCAAAAATTTAGACTGTTTTGAGTCTTGGCGCATTCCCACAAATCTCTGTTTTGACCACGATCGCATTCTGAAGGATTATTGGCGCTACCGACATTATGGAATCCGACCCCGGATTTAAGGCGATCGCCATTCCTTCTGGAGGGGAACTCCCCAAAATAAAATAGCCCAAACCCGCACCCTTGAGAGTGCGGATTTTTTATAGACTTTTGAAAATGGGATGGAGTCGTAGAGTGCGTTTCCCACGCCACTGGGTGGGTGTCCAACCGATGCGATCGCCTTGCCGTCCCCAGTTCATAGTCAGTCCGACTGGATCGCGCATCGGGGGTTACTCGATTGAGCAGAACTTTCTCAACCCCTCGGTTTGAATCGATTAAAAATCTTAACGGTGCGATCGCTCTGTTGTTATTTTTCTTTAAAGACGAAATATTTCAAAACCCCCAAAGCCCTATCAATCCAAGTAATTCCGATTTTTATTAATGTCATCATCAACCATCGGGCAATCCCCATTCCGCAATTTGCACTGCCCTTTGCCCATCCCAACTGCCAATCCGTCCTCAACCTTGACTTAGAATAGAGTTTCTCATCCCCGCTCAACCGAAATGGCATGATAGTTAAGGACAGCCGGTTTCACCCGAGGAACAGGTTGGTTTCCTGCTATTCCAGTTTCCTCCTCCCTTGCCACTAGAACACCTGACTAGAATCCTAGAGAAAATAGTCCGGTTCAAGCTCACCGTCAACCCTTAAGAGCATCCAACCATCTCGGGTTGTTTATTCTCAATAAATAGGTTGTCCAGGCCCATGATAAACCCCTTGTCGATCGCCCATCCACTTCTGTTCAATGGCCTGGAAAACCCCATGAAAATCTCCTAAACCTTTTCTTCCGCGAACCCCTTATTGTTACTTAATATTTGCCTTAAAATCAATCCGATGTTCAGGAATTCAAATCAAACTTAAAATACTCGTTTATCACCCGTTGAAAGGAGCAAACAGAAATATGCCAATTGAGTTGTAAATCCGATATATGATAGTAAAATTTAGCCGATTAAAGGGTAATAAAATTCGCAGTAAAAAAGGGTAGGGTTATGAACCTCGATCGCAAATTTAGTCAAACCCATGATGCCGTCAGCCCCGGTGGCACTATTCACGATGGATACTTCCAAATCATAGTTGAACAAGCGGCGATTGGATTAGCGCTTTGGGACTTTACTGGAAAAATTTTGCAAACAAACCCTTTTTTACAAACCCGGCTGGGGTACAAGGCAGAAGAACTATTGGATCTGGAATATAGTCGGATTACTCATCCCGAAGACCTTCAAACAGAGGATGCTTTTATGCAAGAGTGTATTGCCAGAAAGAGAGAAGGATATGAAATAAAAAAAAGATTAATTGGCCAAGATGGAACAGAAATCCGGGTGAAACAGAAGGTATCCATGATGCTAGACGGGGAAGAAAATCCACAATTTTTTGTGGCAACCATTGAGATATTTTCCCCAGAACCATCCGGTGAGGAAAAAACTCAAAAAAATGCAGAAAAATACAAAACAATATTTGATATTTTCCCTATAGGAATTTCAGTAACAGACTCTGAGGGGAGTATTATAGAATCAAATCCGGCTTCGCTAGATTATTTAGATGCTCTGGTTAGAAGCTCAGAAGAAGAGGTTAAACTAGACAGAGATGATCGGCTCATTTTGAGGGAAGGGACTCGGGTGAACCTCAAAGAATTTTCCAAACTCTTGGCTTTAAAAGAACCGCTTAAAAATAGATTGATCCAAAGTTTACAAGTAGGAATTGCTTCAGCGGAAGGAGAAGTAGACTGGCTGAATATTACCGCAGTACCGATTCCCTTGGAAGACTATGGATTTGTCATTGCATATAGCGATATTACCGAATGCAAGAAAACAGAAATCGCTTTAACAGAGAGTGAAATGCGGTTTAGAAAAGCCGTGGACAACTTTCCAGATACTTTTGTGATTTATGATGCCGATCGCCGCATTCAATTTATTAATAGCCAAGGGATCAGAGTGAGTGGCTATACCGAAAAACAGATTCTCAATCGCCGGGATGAAGAATTATTTCCCCGGGTAATCACCGATAACTATCTCCCCCTACTCCAGAAAGCAATTCAGACCAAAACTCCTCAAAAAGGAGAATGTAATATAACTTTAAATAACACCCAATTAATTTCAGATATCGCTTACATTCCCTTGCTCAATGAAAAGGGGGAAATTTATCAAATTTTAGGAATAACCCATGATATTACCGAACGTAAGCGGGCGGAAGAATCTTTAATTAAAAGTGAAACCACCAATCGAGCCTTACTCAATACCATCCCCGATTTAATGTTTCGAGTCAAAGGAGATGGAACCTACTTAGATTTTAAACCTGCGAATTTTAATAACTTAATCAAACCGCAAATTTTTCAAGGGTTAAAAGTGGTGGATGTTATGCCCAAAAACATCGCCGAAAAATCCATGAGATATATCCAACAAACCTTGGAAACTGGGGAAATACAAGTGTTTGAATATCAACTAGAAATCAGCGGTGAAGTTTCCGTCTATGAAGCTCGAATGATTGCCAGTGGAGATGATGAAGTCGTGGCTATTGTGCGAGATATTACGGCGCGTAAAAATGCGGATCGAGAGAAAAATCAATTAATTGAATCCCTCCAGAAGAGTGAAGCCAATCTAGCCCGCGCCCAAAGAGTGGCTTGTATGGGAAGTTGGGAATATGAAGTAGAGTCTAAAAAAATAACTGTTTCTGAAGAACTTTTAAGAATTTTTGACTGTCCCTTTAATTCAGAGTTAAGCTATCTTAAACTGGTGAAGCAACTACACAGAACCGATAGAAAAACTTGGAGCAAACTGATTCGAGAAGCCCTCGAACAAGGGAGCGCCAATGAAGTTGAACTGAGAATTGGGCAACGCGATCGCACCCTCCGTTATATTGAAGCCAGAGCCGAAGCAGTATTTAATGAAACCGGAAAACCCATTAGGCTCTTTGGCACCGCCTTAGACATCACCGAACAGAAAAAAGCCCAAGCTGCCCTCGCAGAATCCGAAGCTAAATATCGCTCCTTAATGAATGATGCAGGCGATGCGATATTACTCACGGATTTGGAGGGTAATTTTTTAGAATCCAACAAAAAAGCCGAGGAATTATTGGGTTATACCAAAGAAGAATTAGTCACCCTCCACGTCAGTCAAATTTTGCCCACCCAAGAACGGGAAAGAGTGCGCGCAGTGTTCGCCTTAACCGCAAAAACCGGGGGCGGATGGTTGCCCAATACCCAAGTCCGCCAAAAAGATGGGGAAACCCTCTGGGCGGATATTAGTTGTAGTGTGGTCCAATGGGGAGAGGGTCTAAAAGTGCAGCAGGCAATCGTTCGGGATATTACTTATCGGGTTCAAATTGAAGCCTCTTTAAGACAACAAGCTGAACGAGAACGGTTGATATCCGCGATGCAAGAGCGGATCCGACAGTCTTTGGATTTAAAAGAAATTTTACAAACAACCGTGGTCCAGGTGAGGCAATTTTTACAGTGCGATCGCGTGGCAATTTGTCGCTTAGGCTCGGATTGCACCGGGGTGATGGTATCGGAATCCGTTAATTCAGAATACTGCTCAATTTTAGGCCTAACCCTTCGCGAACCCTTATTAGGAGAACAGAATTTACCCCCGGAAGAGTTGGGGGGAATTTATCAGGTTGAGGATATTACTCAAGCTTGGGTGAGCGAGTCTCAGGTGAACTTTTTAACTCAGGTGGAAGTCAAGGCGATGTTAATGGTGCCCATTGTCCAAAGTAGTGGGTTATGGGGATTACTGATTGCTCACCACTGTGCCGCACCTCGACGATGGCAGCAGTCGGAAATTCAGTTGCTCCGTCAATTGGCAACCCAGGTGGGAATTGCTACCCAACAATCCCAACTGTATGAACAGCTCAAAGAAGCGAATCAACAGTTGCAGCAACTGGCAACTCGCGATGGATTAACCCTGTTATCCAATCGGCGTCATTTTAATGAGTCTTTAGAACGAGAATGGCGACAGATGGAGCGCGATCGCACCCCACTCTCGTTGATTCTGTGCGATATCGACTTTTTCAAACCCTATAATGACACCTACGGCCATCAAGCTGGGGATGAATCTCTCAAACAAGTGGCAGTTGCTATTCAAAAAGCCAGCAAAAGGCCCTTAGATTTTGTGGCGCGCTATGGCGGAGAAGAATTTGCAGTGATTTTACCCGATACCGA
>CAYUEH010000070.1:11169-14187 GCA_964442465.1 uncultured Laspinema sp.
ATTTTGTGGCGCGCTATGGCGGAGAAGAATTTGCAGTGATTTTACCCGATACCGATGCGAATGGGGCCCTCTGCGTCGGGGAAACCATCCGTGAGGCGGTGAAGGCATTACAGGTTCCCCATCGGGCATCGGCGAGTTATCAATGCATTACCTTGAGTGTGGGAATTGCGACGGTGATGCCTGGAGTGGAGTCCTGTGTGGAAACCCTGATTCAGGAAGCCGATCGCGCCTTGTATCGAGCAAAGGACAAGGGCCGCGATTGTTCGGTTCATTATGCTCAGTTTTAAAGGGGTTCTGTGCATCAGCGATCGCATTCCCCACTTCCCTCGGATGCTCCTGCTAAAATAGATCGCGATTCCACCCGTCCCCCTTGGGGTAAACTATGGAAGGCTGTTTTTTTTGAAGTCCCTCTGTGATGGCGAACCGCTTCGATGGCACGGGATTGCGATCGCCAGGGGGCGCAAAAAATAGCCCAGTGGAATTAGAGGTCAGGATAATCGACGCGATCGCGCCGTTCCTTACTCAGTTAATGTTCATTCCTGAAAGGGTTTAAGTGAACCGGCAGAACAAGGGCAAGATCCAGGGAGAATGCGATCGTTAATCTAGGTAAAATATCCCTGAACACAGGATTAAAAATGTGTTTTCCATGCCAATTTACAAGCCAGATCAACCGTCCGGGGATAACCCGTTCTTGAAAATTCAATCTCAATGACTAAAAGAATCATTCAGACAGACCAAGCACCCGCACCCGTTGGACCTTATAATCAGGCGATCGTCGCCACGGGTCAGTTAGTCTTTGTGGCCGGTCAAATTTGCCTAGACCCCAAGACCGGGACCCTAGTCGGGGAGGGTGATGTGGTTAAACAAACCATCCAAGTGATGGCGAATCTAAATGCCATCCTCACCGCTGCCGGTGCCACGTTTCACGATGTGGTAAAAACCACGGTTTTTTTGGCAGATATGAATGATTTTGCTGCGATGAATGCCGTTTATGCTAAATATTTCGATGAAGCCACGGCACCGGCCCGCGCAACAGTCCAAGTTTCACGTTTACCTAAAGATGTACTCGTTGAGATTGACTGTATCGCGGTGATTGAAGGAACACCTAGATAGTCTTAAGATTTAAAAACAGCAAAATCCTGATATCTTAGGGGTTTGGTGGCAAGATACTGGTAAATTTAGGGGAGGTTATAAAATTTAATGACGATCCAACAGCCTACAAATACGGCAGTTACTAGCAAAGCGTCTAGTAATTCCTTTAGAACTTCCATTCTGAGCGTTGATTTGGGCCGCACAGCAACCAAAGCCTGTGTCAGCCGCGATCCCAACCAAGTCGTTTTTATTCCATCCAACGTCGCCCAGGTCCCTGTAGAAAAAGTGCGGGGTGGGGAATTTGAATCTCGGCCTACGGATCCATTATTGGATATGTGGTTGGAGTATCAAGGGCGGGGTTATGCGATCGGTCAGTTGGCGGCTGACTTTGGCGCAAATCTCGGGGTTGGAGAACGGAAAGTGGAAAATGCCCTGGTGAAAGTCCTCGCCAGCGCCGCTTACTTTGGATTAAAAGATGATTTAGTGGTTGTCCTCGGTCTGCCCTATCATTCTCAAGAAGAGTTTGAGCGGGAAAAAGAGGAAATTACCAATTTGCTGACTTCGCCTCATGTGATGAGCTATCGCGGTGAGCAAGTCACCCTGAATATCACCAAAGTTTGGGTGATGCCGGAAGGATATGGCAGCTTAATCTGGTGCGAAGCGCAGGAGAAGGTGGACAAAAAAGGCGTGTCCCCGGATTTTGCCAAGACTTCAGTGGCGATCGTGGATATCGGACATCAAACCGCTGACTTTTTAATGGTCGATAATTTCCGGTTCGCACGAGGGGCCTCCAAGAGCGAACCCTTTGCCATGAGCGAGTTTTACAAGCGCGTTGGCACCGAAGTTGAAAAGGCATACAGCCAAGCGCCGATTAGCGTGGATAGTCAATCCTTGTCCTTAATCGATGCGGTGAATAAACCCAGGGGTCAACGGTTCTTCCGTCCTCGTGGTGCATCCAAACCCACCAATTTGGATGATTTTCTGCCTAACTTGCGAGAATTATTTGCGCGCGAACTTTCCGACTTGTTGATTAAGTGGTTACCGGAACGGGTCACTGACGTGATTTTGACTGGCGGTGGCGGGGAATTTTTCTCCGATGCTCTGAAACCCTTGGTTGAACAAGCGGGTTTGAAAGTTCATTTGGCCCAACCTTCCCGTCCGGCTAATGCTGTGGGACAATATTTGTATGGAGAGGCTCAACTTGCCTCCTCTTCGTACACTCGCTCCTCTAGGGCCGGAAGTTAATGGTTTTTTGGTTAAGCAAGACAAAGAAACGGGTCGGATTTACCGATGAGGTAGCCGACCAAACCTTGTTGGCGGTTGTGCAGAAAGAGTTACAAAACCAACCCCACAAGAGTTTCGGCGACTTGTGTAAAGAAGCCCTATGGCATTATTTGTATGTACCCGAATCGGTAAAACCGACGCGGAAATCAGCAGATGCCTCGGACACCATTGCGGAGTTACAAGGGCAATTAAAGTCCCTGGAGGAACGGGTAGCGGCGAGGGAGGCGAGTCGATTGGATGCACTGGAACAGCAGTTGCAACAATTGAGCTTGCAGGTGGGACAGTTGGCGATCGCCCTCAATAATAATCAACGGGGAAATTATCAACCGCCTCAACAACCCTATCTGGAACCCATCCCGGAACCCCAACCGGAACCGGAACCAGAACCCGAACCCGTCGCCCCCCCCAAACCCGTGGACCCCTTACTCCAACGACTCAGTTCCTTCATCGATGATTTCTAAGTCGGAACCAATGGGTTAGAAAAAATCAGGATAAATTCTGCAAGCATCAGGAGTCAAAAGTTTTTAAAACCTTTGACTCCTGACTCTTTTTGGGAATATTATATCAAGAATTTGGAGAGTATTGGAACAGTCAAGGTTAGAAACCGGGTTTCTTCACAAAAATTCTGATAATTGGCGACAA
>CAYUEH010000071.1:0-4061 GCA_964442465.1 uncultured Laspinema sp.
ATCGCCTCCCTTGCAGGCTCTATGAACCATTACCGATTACCACATCATGTTAAGTCCTAGAAGAACGAAATTTCGCAAGCAACAGCGCGGGCGGATGCGAGGACTGGCGACTCGGGGTAATGAAATTAACTTCGGTGAATTCGCCTTACAAGCGTTAGAACCTTGTTGGATTACCTCCCGCCAAATTGAAGCCAGCCGTCGTGCCATGACCCGGTATATCCGTCGGGGTGGCAAGATCTGGATTCGCATCTTCCCAGACAAACCCGTAACCATGCGTCCGGCAGAAACCCGGATGGGTTCCGGTAAAGGGTCTCCCGAATTTTGGGTCGCTGTAGTCAAACCCGGTCGGATTATGTTTGAAATTGGTGGCGTTCCGGAAGCAACCGCCCGGGAAGCCATGCGGTTGGCGGATTACAAGCTACCGATTAAAACCAAGTTCATTACGCGCGAAGGGGAGTAAGAGAATGGCGTTTCCAAAAATGTCAGACATTGAAAACTTGAGCGATGAGGAAGTCAACGAGCAGATTTTGAGCCTGAAGCGGGAATTATTTACCCTCAGACTGCAAAAAGCTACGCGCCGGTTGGAAAAGACCCACCTGTTCAAGCATAAGAGACACCAACTGTCTCAGTTGCTCACACTGGAAGGCGCACGCAAACGGGCTAACGCCGAATCCGCCGCCGAATAGGAGTAAGTGACATGGCAGTTAAAGAAAGAGTTGGTGTAGTGGTCAGCGACAAGATGGATAAAACCGTCGTTGTGGCGATCGAGAATAGAAGCCCTCATCCCAAGTACGGCAAAATTGTCGTCAAAACCAAGCGCTACAAAGCGCATGATGAGGAAAACAAATGCAAAGAGGGCGATCGCGTCCGCATCCAGGAAACTCGCCCCCTCAGTCGCACGAAACATTGGCAAGTGATTGAGATTATCAATAGTGCCACCCAAATCTAAGAACCACGGAGACTGAAGGTGATTCAACAAGAGTCGTATCTCAACGTTGCCGATAATAGCGGTGCTAAACGGTTAATGTGTATTCGCGTCCTCGGGGGCAACCGACGCTATGCCGGTGTTGGTGACGTGATCATCGCCGTTGTCAAGGATGCTATTCCCAATATGCCGATTAAAAAATCTGATGTGGTGCGTGCTGTTGTGGTTCGCACCCGCAAAGGATTACGTCGTGATAGTGGGATGAGCATTCGCTTTGATGACAATGCCGCCGTGATTGTGAACCCCGATGGTAACCCCAAGGGAACCCGCGTTTTTGGCCCCGTTGCTCGCGAATTGCGCGACAAAAATTACACCAAAATCGTATCCTTAGCGCCGGAGGTGCTGTAAATGGCTAAAAAACAACGAAACACTGCCCTGACGCGCTATAAAATGCACGTCAAAACCGGCGATACGGTGCAGATTATTGCCGGGAAAGAAAAAGGAAAGGTTGGAGAAATTATGAAAACCTTTCCGACCAAGAGCACAGTGATTGTGAAAGGCGTTAACGTGAAAACAAAGCACGTTAAACCTCAGCAAGAAGGAGAATCAGGTCGGATTGAGACGTTTGAATCTCCAATTCACAGCTCAAATGTCATGCTTTATTCTGAAAAGGAAAAAGTGGCAAGCCGGATTTGTTACACCTTCACCGACGAAGGACGGAAGGTGCGAATGCTCAAAAAAACCGGGGAAATTATTGATTAGGCAAGGGACGAAGGGGAAGGGATTCTTGCCCTACCCCACCGCTCTATATCTTCAGAAATAAGGAATCCCTGACCAAGACCAGGGATAAGGATGTAAAACTCATGGCTACTCAACTCAAAACGCGGTATCAAGAAACGATCGTCCCCAAACTGATGGAACAGTTTAAGTACCAAAATATCCATCAGGTGCCCAAGGTGGTGAAAATCACCATTAACCGAGGCTTAGGGGAAGCGTCTAGCAATGCGAAAGCGCTAGAATCATCTTTGACCGAAATCGCTACAATTGCGGGACAAAAACCCGTGGTGACCCGGGCGAAAAAGGCGATCGCCGGTTTTAAAATTCGGCAAGGAATGCCTGTGGGAATGATGGTCACCCTCCGGGGCGATCGGATGTATTCTTTCCTCGATCGCCTGATCAGTTTAGCACTACCTCGGATTCGGGACTTTCGCGGCATTAGTCCCAAGAGCTTTGACGGACGAGGCAATTACACCTTGGGCGTCAGAGAACAATTAATCTTTCCAGAAGTAGAGTATGACCGGATTGACCAAATTCGGGGTATGGACATATCCATCATCACAACGGCAACAACGGATGAAGAGGGCCGCGCCTTACTCAAAGAAATGGGAATGCCCTTCAAAGAAGGATAATTAACAGGGGAATAAGGAGCGAAAAATGGCGGCTAACGACACGATTGCAGACATGCTAACACGCATCCGCAATGCAAGCCTAGCACGGCACCAAAAAACAGAAGTTCTATCCACAAACATGACCCGTTCCATCGCCAAAGTTCTTCAAGAAGAAGGCTTTATTGCCGAATATGAAGAAGTTGGAGAAGGGGTCAATAAAAAACTGGCGATCGCCTTGAAATACAAAGGCAAAAATCGCCAACCCATCATCAAAGCCTTAAAACGGGTCAGTAAACCCGGGTTGCGAGTCTATTCCAATCGGAAAGAACTCCCTCGCGTTTTAGGCGGCATTGGAATTGCCATCATTTCCACCTCATCGGGCATCATGACCGACCGAGACGCCCGTCGTCAAGGTGTAGGCGGTGAAGTGCTTTGCTATGTCTGGTAGTTTGAGATTTTGCCCGTGAATTGGTCTTGAATCCACTGCAAGGGGAAGCAGCACCCTGCCCCCTTCAATTCTGACCTTACGGCTGAAATCTCGACAAGTAAAGAAAGAGGAAAACTATGTCTCGTATTGGTAAACGACCCATTAATATACCGGCCAAAGTCGTTGTATCCATTGATGGGCAGAAGGTCTCCGTTAAGGGGCCAAAAGGCGAACTTTCCCGAGAGCTACCCGCCGAAGTCATCGTGGCACAAGAAGGCGAAACCATCGAAGTCAAGCGTCGGGACGAATCTCGTGCCGCCCGTCAACGTCATGGATTATGCCGCACCTTAGTTGCCAACATGGTTCAGGGCGTCTCCGAAGGATTTCAAAAACGACTGGAAATTCAAGGGGTGGGCTATCGTGCTCAAGTCCAAGGGCGCAACCTAATTCTCAACGTTGGGTATAGCAACCCCGTAGAAATTAACCCCCCCGAAGGCATCTCTGTCGCCGTTGAAAACAACACCAACGTGATTGTCAGCGGCATCAACAAAGAAATTGTCGGCAATACCGCCGCCAAAATTAGGGACGTTCGTCCCCCCGAACCCTACAAAGGTAAGGGAATTCGCTATGCAGGCGAACAAGTCAGACGCAAGGCAGGGAAGACAGGGAAGAAATAAACTATGAAGCTGACTCGCAGTGAATCTATTGAACGCCGTCATCGGCGCGTGCGACGTCGGGTCATCGGCACCCCAGAACGTCCTCGGTTATCTGTATTTCGCTCTCATCAGCATATTTATGCTCAGGTGATTGACGATACCCAACACCAAACCCTAGCAGCGGCATCCACCCTCGATCCGGCATTGAAAGCCGAATTAGAGACGGGAGCCACTTGTGATGCATCGGCCAAAGTCGGAAAACTGATCGCCGATCGCGCCCGGGAAAAAGGCATTGAAAAAGTCGTCTTCGATCGCGGCGGTAACCTGTACCACGGTCGGGTTAAAGCCCTAGCAGAAGCGGCCCGTGAAGCGGGTTTAGAGTTCTAAAAAGTTCTAAAGTCGCCTAAGTTTCGGCAGTTGCGCGTTGCCCTATCGCACGGCATAATCTCGTCCCACCAGAACGATCCAAACCGAGCGAATCGGCAAACGCACCAACACCGAACGAATAGCAACAATCATTCCTGACAAAAAACTATGGCAGAACGTCGTAAAAAAAACGCCCGCACTCGGGAAAAAGAAACAGATTGGCAAGAGCGGGTCGTTCAGATTCGCCGGGTTACTAAAGTCGTCAAAGGCGGTAAAAAACTCAGCTTCCGGGCGATCGT
>CAYUEH010000071.1:4161-14164 GCA_964442465.1 uncultured Laspinema sp.
GTCAGTCTGCGCACCTTGTCTGAAGTCGCTGACGAACGTGGCATTGCCATTGACAAGCTGTACGCCTAATCCATGAAGATCAGCTTGAACCGAGTCAAGTTACAGACACACCGGGAGAAAAATGAGACTACATGAACTAGGACCCAAAGCCGGGTCTAAAAAACGGAAACGGCGCTTGGCTCGCGGTATTTCTGCCGGTCAAGGGGCCAGCGCCGGTAAAGGGATGAGAGGTCAAAAAGCAAGAGCCGGGGGTAGCACCCGTCCTGGGTTTGAAGGGGGACAACAGCCCCTGTATCGCCGTCTGCCTAAGCTCAAGCATTTTCCGCTCGTCAATCGCAAAGAATACACTACGATTAACGTAAGTAAGTTGGCATCATTGGCCGCTAACAGTGAAGTGACCTTAGCATCCCTGATGGAAGCAGGCATTGTCACCACCAATGATGGGCCGCTGAAAATCTTGGGAGATGGGGAACTGAATGTTCCTTTAAATGTGAAAGCTGCTGCCTTTACCGCAGGGGCTAAAGCCAAGATTGAAGCTGCCGGTGGAACTTGTGAAACCAGTGATGCCAATTCCTAGGGTGATATGACCGTAAGGGCATTTTATCCTAGACAAGGACACGGAGCGCTGCAATGAACAGTAGAGGTACTCCTTAATGGTTGTTAGTCGAGATAAAGCACCAACCGCTCAGGAGACTTTCATGCAGATGGCTAGAGCAGCGGGCCTGCGAGGTCGGCTGCTCCTCACCATTGGTATGTTAGTTTTGGTGCGCTTAGGCATTTGGATTCCAGTTCCTGGGATTGACCGTGCGAGATTTCAAGCAAATATTGATGGCAGTCCCCTGATTGGTTTTTTGGACCTGTTTTCTGGGGGTGGCTTGCGAGCTTTAGGGATTTTTGCCCTAGGGATCCTGCCTTATATTAATGCCTCCATTATTATGCAATTACTGACGGCGGCTCTCCCTTCTTTAGAAGATTTACAAAAAAATGAAGGGGAAGCCGGTCGGCGCAAAATCTCTCAGATTACTCGTTATGTTGCCCTAGGATGGGCATTGCTGCAAAGTACCGGCATTGCTCTATGGGTTGGCGCTTTTGCCGAAACCCCAGATCCCGGTGTTTTATTCTATGTCCAAACTGCGGTGGCATTGACCACTGGCTCGATGTTTGTGATGTGGGTATCTGAGTTGATTACGGAACGCGGAGTGGGCAATGGCGCTTCTTTATTGATTTTTGTCAATATTGTGGCGGTTCTTCCCAATTCTTTGGGTCAAACTCTGGCTCTGGCTCGGGAAGACCAAGCGATTGTCGGTCCGGTTTTGATTCTGACTTTGGTCTTTTTAATTACGATTGTTGGGATTGTTTTTGTCCAAGAAGGGACAAGACGAATTCCGATTATTTCGGCTCGTCGTCAGGTGGGACGGAAGCTTTACCGGGAAAAAAGTAGTTATCTTCCTTTGCGGTTAAATCAAGGGGGGGTGATGCCGATCATTTTTGCATCGGCGGTGTTAATTCTGCCGGCTTCTTTGGCTCAATTTACCAAAAATGACGTAATGATTACCATTTCGTCTTATTTGAGTCCCAATGGTCCTGCTCCTTTGGTTTATGTGGCGTTTTATTTGACGTTAATTCTGTTTTTCAGCTATTTCTACGCTTCATTGATTGTGAATCCTGTAGATATGGCGCAAAATTTGAAAAAAATGGGGGCCAGTATTCCGGGGATTCGTCCAGGACGGGCGACGACGGAATATGTGGAGCGGGTCCTGAACCGATTAACGTTTTTGGGAGCTATTTTTCTGGGGATGGTGGCGATCGTCCCAACTGCTGTAGAAAGTGCCACGGGTGTGCGGACTTTCCAGGGGTTTGGTGCTACTTCTCTGCTGATTTTGGTGGGGGTGGCGATCGATACGGCCAAACAAATTCAAACCTATGTGATCTCCCAGCGCTATGAAGGAATGGTGAAGCAATAGTGACAAGACTAATTTTTTTGGGTCCTCCTGGAGCGGGGAAGGGAACTCAAGCTCAGATCCTCTCCCAATCTCATCATATTCCTCATATTTCGACTGGGGATATCTTGAGGGCCGCCGTTGAGCAACAGACTGATTTGGGCAATCAGGCTAAGGCTTATATGGAGCGAGGGGAGTTGGTCCCGGATTCCCTGCTGTTAGATCTGATTCGCGATCGCCTGACTCAACCGGATGCCACTCAAACGGGATGGATTCTCGATGGGTTTCCCCGGAATGTGCCTCAAGCTGAGTTCTTAGATCATCTTTTGGATGATATTCAGCAAGAGTGTAAGTCAGCTATTAGTTTGGAAGTCCCCGACAAACAGTTGATTGATCGGTTACATGGACGAGGACGCAGCGATGATGGGGATGAAACAATTGCCCGTCGTTTACGGGTGTATTACGCCCAAACGATTCCGGTGATTGACTATTATCGAGAGCGGGGTCGGCTGATTGCTATCAATGGCAATTCGCCTATCGAGGCAGTGGCAGCGATTTTGAAAAAAGTAGTCACCAGTTGAAAAAAAAATGCCACCGGGAAACGGGGTTCAAATGCCGGAGTTACCCAGTTACGATTGCTGCTGTTTCCGGTGGCAGTTACTGGTGTAACTTCCCCCGGTCCTGGGTCGATCTCGCGCTATTTTTGCTAAGATATATGACGGGCTGCTCTGTCAGCTATTCGTGAAAATATCTAGCAGTGCGATCGCCATCTGAATCGGGATGGATCTTACCAGCGCTGTTGACTGTATTTCTAGCATTGAGGTAAAAACAACTTGGCTAAACAAGATCTAATCGAGATGGAAGGGACGGTGACTGAATCCCTCCCCAATGCGATGTTTCGCGTAGACCTAGACAATGGGTTTAACGTACTCGCCCACATCTCGGGAAAAATTCGCCGGAATTACATCAAAATTCTTCCCGGCGATCGCGTCAAAGTAGAACTGACCCCCTACGACTTAACCAAAGGTCGCATCACCTACCGTCTTCGGAAGAAGTAAGGATTCTGCTCTGGCTTATCCCTAAAAATCCTGATAAAAACAAGTCGGTCCTATTTTTGTCATTTCTGACAAAAATTGATATAATATGAAGTTTGTAGCGCTGCTCAAAGAGAAATGAAAGTCCGAGCATCCGTCAAGAAGATTTGCGAGAAGTGCCGCGTCATTCGTCGTCGCGGTCGAGTCATGGTGATTTGTTCCAATCCAAAGCACAAACAACGTCAGGGTTAGATCAAAACCCTTCCAATCAATTCAAATGCCCTAAATTCTGGCATTGAGAATTGCTCACCGTTGTCAAAACATACTAACCAGTAGAGGGAGAAAACAAGCGTGGCACGAATTGCCGGAGTAGATCTTCCTCGCGATAAGCGAGTTGAGATAGGTCTACGATACATTTATGGGATTGGGCCAACGCGAGCCCAGCAAATTTTGGAGCGTACCGGGGTCAATCCAGATACCCGGGTCAAAGATTTAACCGATGCCGAGGTTACCACCCTCCGGGAAGACTTAGAAAAAAATTACGAAGTCGAGGGAGATCTCAGGCGCTTAGAGGCCATGAACATCAAGCGGTTGATGGACATCGGCACCTATCGGGGTCGCCGTCATCGCATGGGACTCCCGGTACGCGGACAAAGAACTCGGACCAATGCCCGAACCCGTCGAGGCGGAAGGCGCACCGTGGCAGGCAAGAAAAAAGCCCCTTCCAAGAAGTAAGAACGATTCAATCTCGAATCAGGTTCGGCTTCATCGAGCCGAACTTCTTACGGACTCTCAATCACTTAAACCTTCACTATTGCGATCGATATGGCGCGACAAACAACCAAAAAAACTGGCTCGCGAAAGCAAAAAAGGAATGTGCCTAATGGAGTGGGTTACATTCAGTCCACCTTTAATAACACCATTGTCACGATTACCGATCCCAGCGGAGAAGTAATTTCTTGGGCAACCAGTGGCTCTAGTGGCTTTAAAGGGGCGAAAAAAGGAACTCCCTTTGCGGCTCAAACCGCAGCAGAGAATGCAGCACGCCGTGCAGTCGAGCAGGGAATGCGTCAAATTGAGGTGATGGTCAGTGGTCCCGGTTCAGGCCGAGAAACTGCCATTCGCGCCCTCCAAGGTGCGGGCCTAGAAATCACCTTGATTCGGGACGTCACCCCCATTCCGCACAATGGCTGCCGTCCACCCAAGCGCCGTAGAGTTTAAACATTGGCTCAATTCAGCCTTGGAAAAAACGAAGTCAGACAACAAAGATTCGGACATCGGGATTGAGTACCAGATGAAGGATTTAAAACGAATAATTCCTGAGTCAACACTCCGAGCGATGGTCAAATCCTCAGCAGATGAGGATCGAATCAGCATTAAACGAGGGAGGCTAAACTGGCCTTCGATGGATCGAGGAGAAGGGAGGTCACTCCGTGGCGCAGTTTCAGATTGAGTGTGTAGAGTCAAACACTGAAAGAGACCAGTCCCAGTATGGAAAATTCTTACTGGAACCGTTAGAACGGGGTCAAGGCACGACGGTGGGTAATGCCCTCCGCAGAGTGCTACTTTCTAACTTGGAAGGGACAGCGGTCAGCGCTGTCCGAATTGCCGGTGTCAATCACGAGTTTGCCACAATTGAGGGCGTCCGAGAAGATGTTCTGGAAATTTTACTGAACATGAAGGAAGTCGTCCTCAAAAGCTACTCACCCCAACCGCAAATTGGACGCTTACTGGTTCAAGGTCCCGCAACGGTAACGGCAGGTCGGTTTGATTTACCCTCAGAGGTCGAGTCGATCGATCCCAACCAGTATATCGCCACCGTTGCCGAGGGTTCCACCTTAGAAATGGAATTTCGGGTGGAAAAGGGCAAAGGATATCGAGCAGTGGACCGGAGTCGAGATGAAAACGCGGCTTTGGACTTTCTCTTGATAGACGCTGTATTCATGCCCGTTCGCAAGGTCAACTATATCGTTGAAGATGCACGGGTAGGTGGCTCTTTGGAAAAAGACCGATTGATTATGGAAATCTGGACGAATGGCTCAATTTCGCCCCAAGAGGCACTGAGTCAATCCGCCAGCATCCTAGTGGATCTGTTTTCTCCACTCAAAGATATCACGATCGAGTCAATGCTCGAAGAATCGCCGACTGAAGCCGACCCGACCAGTCAAATTCCGATTGAAGAATTGCAACTCTCCGTGCGAGCTTACAACTGTCTCAAACGGGCGCAAATTAATTCAGTCGCGGATCTACTGGACTACAGTCAAGAAGATCTTTTAGAAATCAAAAACTTCGGTCAAAAGTCGGCAGAAGAAGTCATCGAAGCATTGCAAAAGCGCTTAGGGATTACCTTGCCCCAAGAAAAGTCAGCTAAAACCAGCACTTAAGCGGCAAAGTGTCAAGTGTTAAGTGTAAAGTCTGAAACCCTCTGACTTCATCCTTTACACTTCACACTTTTGACTTTCCTAAAGTCAGGGTAAGCGCTTATAATTTATAGTTCATCCTTTATCGTTCAACCTACATCGTTGATACTTCATCATTATGCGCCACCGTTGTCGCGTTCCCCAATTAGGTAAGCCTGCCGATCAGCGTAAAGCTTTGCTTAGAGCGCTGACTACCGAGCTCCTTCGTCATGGTCGCATCACGACCACTAAAATTCGAGCTAAAGCCGTTCGCTCAGAAGCTGAACGGATGATCACCCTAGCCAAAGATGGGTCTTTACCCGCTCGTCGTCAAGCAATGGGTTATGTCTATGATAAACAGCTCGTTCACGCCCTGTTTGAAAAAGCTCAAGAGAGATATGGAAATCGCCAAGGCGGTTACACTCGAATCATGAGAACCGTTTCCCGCCGGGGAGATAATGCCGACATGGCAATTATCGAGCTAGTCTAAGCGAATCTCAGGATTTTTAGACGCCCAGATTTTAGTCTTTATTAACTCTAAAATCTTCGCGCTAACCCCTCATGTTTCCCATCAATCCTCCAATCCTACGATGCTGACCCAAAGAATTGCCCTGGTCATTCAATACCTGGGCACTCATTTTCATGGGTGGCAACGGCAACCGAACCAAAGGACGGTACAGGAGGAAATCGAAACCGTACTGGCCGGGGTCCTCAACCAACCCACTCGCGTAATTGCTGCCGGAAGAACGGATACGGGGGTTCATGCAGCCGCTCAAGTGGCTCATTTTGAAGTCAGTAGTCCGATTCCTCCAGAAAGATGGGCGGGGGTTCTCAATAGTCGTCTCCCCAACGATATTTTGATCCGGGCATCGGCAGCAGTAGACTCCCAGTGGCACGCTCGATTTTCGGCGGTTTCCCGTCGCTATCGATACATCCTCTATACCGACAAGCAACCTAACTTGTTCGTGCGCCCGTTTTCTTGGCATTATTATTATGCACCCCTGAATGAGTTCTTAATTCAAGAAGCCCTGAACCCTTTGGTGGGTCATCATCATTTGGCAGCCTTTCACCGGGCTGGGTCGCAGCGCCAGCATTCTTGGGTAGAGGTACAGGAAGCCAAATGCGATCGCCAGGGTCCATTCGTTCAGATCGAAGTGCAAGCCAATGGGTTCCTCTATGGGATGATGCGGCTACTGGTTGGCTTGCTGGTTGAAGTCGGGACATCGGAGCGAGACCCGTCATCCTTTAAAGACCTCTGGGTGAATGAGCGTCGCTCCGAAGTTAAATATGCAGCCCCCGCCCAGGGTCTATGCTTATTGCGAGTGGCCTACCCTGAGTCTCCCTTTCCCCCTGAAATTTGGTGGGATACCATGCCAGAGTTTGTCCTGAGTCCCTCGGTTATGAAGCTGCCATAGAGCTTTCATTCAATATTCAGTCCAAAGTCCGGCGAAGCAAGGGGCATCATTGAGGCAGTCGCCTCCATTGCAACCCATGACCCCAGCTCATTGACAACTGATACCTACAAACTAACCATGAACAAAACCTACGTTCCACCACAAGGCTCCATCGAGCAGAAGTGGTATGTCATCGATGCCGCCAACCAGCGTCTAGGCCGCTTGGCTGTGGAAATTGCCCGCATCCTGCGCGGTAAAAATAAACCCACC
The DNA here is from genome assembly GCA_964442465.1 of uncultured Laspinema sp. Lineage (GTDB taxonomy): Bacteria > Cyanobacteriota > Cyanobacteriia > Cyanobacteriales > Laspinemataceae > Laspinema. The sequence goes on from CAYUEH010000071.1 coordinate 11,199, forward strand.
TATACCCCTCACATGGATACAGGTGATTTCGTGATCGTGGTCAACGCTGAAAAAATTGAAGTCACCGGCAAAAAACGCACCCAAAAACTCTACCGGCGTCATTCCGGGAGACCGGGCGGCATGAAAACCGAAACCTTTGCCAAACTCCAAAACCGCTTGCCCGAGAGAATCATCGAGCAAGCGGTCAAGGGAATGCTGCCCAAAAATAGCTTAGGGCGACAATTATTCACCAAGTTGAATGTGTATGCCGGGAGTGAGCATCCTCATGCCGCTCAAAAACCTGAAACTTTGACCATCAACACTATTCCAGGAGGTAATTCTTAATGCAAGGAATGCAACAAAGTGGCCGCGTTATGTATTGGGGAACGGGCCGTCGGAAATCTTCCGTCGCCCGGGTGCGCCTGGTTCCAGGTAACGGCACCGTGACCATCAATGGCAAAACAGCAGAAATCTATCTCCAGTACAACGCTGGGTACCTGGGTGCAACCAAAGCCCCCCTGGAAACCCTCGGTCTGGAAAATGAATATGATGTCCTGGTGAATGTCCGGGGCGGTGGGTTAACTGGACAAGCAGAATCGATTCGTTTAGGCGTGGCTCGGGCCCTGTGTGAACTGGACCCTGAAAATCGCCATCCCCTGAAAGTGGAAGGCTATCTCACCCGGGACCCTCGTGCCAAAGAACGGAAAAAATATGGTCTCCGCAAAGCTCGGAAGGCCCCTCAATACTCCAAACGCTAAGGTCATTGGTCATTGGTCATTGGTCATTGGTCATTGGTCGTTGGTCATTGGTTGTTGGTCATTGGTCATTGGTCATTGGTCATTGGTCGTTGGTCATTGCCTGTGGGTCTTTCCCAAAGGACAAAGGACAAATGACAAATGACAAATGACAAAGGACAAATGACACAGAAAGCTAAAATAAAACAGAACAAGAGACGGGTTGAAGGAGAACAAAACTATGCCAAAACCAGGAATTCATCCAGAATGGTATCCAGAAGCTAAAGTCATTTGCAACGGTGAAGTTGTCATGACCGTGGGTTCCACGAAGCCGGAAATTCATGTAGATGTCTGGTCCGGCAATCATCCTTACTATACCGGCACCCAAAAGGTGATCGATACAGAAGGACGGATTGAACGCTTCCGTCGGAAGTACGGGATGACTTCCGCCACTGGAGAAAGCGGTCAAACTCCGAAGAAGTAGCCGGGGTATTTTAGCTGTTAGCTGTGAAGAGTAGCAAATTGATGTTTTGCTGATTTGCTATGGTTTAACCAGCTAACCGCTAGAGATCCAGCCATCCCCTACTTTCTAGACTGAGGACTGCTCTATGGCCGAAACGTATTTACTCGATAAATTAAAATCCGTTGAACAAACCTTTCACGAATTGACTCGACGGATGGCGGACCCCGATATCGCCAGAGACCCGAACGAGTTTCAAAAGGTGGCGAAAGCCCGTTCCTCGTTGGAGGAAGTGGTGAATACTTATGAAAATTGGAAAAATACTGAAGCGGAGTTAATTGGTGCAAGGCAGGTTCTCAAGGAAGCCAGTGGGGATGCTGAATTGCAAGAGATGGCAGCTTTGGAAGTCGCTCAACTGGATGAGCAGTTAATAGAGTTGGAAAAACGGCTGAAGATTTTGCTGCTGCCTCGGGACCCGAATGATGATAAAAACATCATGTTAGAAATTCGGGCTGGAACTGGGGGAGATGAAGCCAGTATTTGGGCAGGGGATTTGGTACGGATGTACTCGCGCTATGCTGAAACTCAAGGGTGGCGCGTGAAGATGTTGAGCGAGTCCACGGCGGATATGGGTGGATTTAAAGAGGCGATCCTGGAAATTCAGGGAGAGCAAGTTTATAGCAAGCTCAAGTTTGAAGCGGGAGTGCATCGGGTCCAGCGGGTGCCGGTTACTGAAGGTGGGGGTCGAGTTCATACCTCTACGGCGACGGTGGCGGTGATGCCGGAGGTGGATGAGGTGGAGGTTCAGATTGACGCGAAGGATATTGAACTGACTACGGCGCGATCGGGTGGCGCTGGGGGTCAAAATGTGAACAAGGTGGAGACGGCGGTGGATTTGTTCCATAAGCCGACGGGGATCCGGATTTTCTGTACGGAGGAGCGATCGCAGCTTCAAAACCGGGAACGAGCGATGCAGATTCTGCGGGCGAAGTTGTACGATTTGAAGTTGGCGGAACAACAGGAAGCGGTGACTTCGATGCGCCGATCTCAGGTGGGAACAGGTGCGCGATCGGAAAAGATTCGCACCTACAATTACAAGGATAACCGGGTGACCGATCACCGCCTGGGTCAGAATTTTACTCTGATGAGTACCCTGGAAGGGGATATCGAGGAAGTGATTCAATCTTGCATTAGTCAGGATCAGCAGGAACGGTTAGAGGAATTGGCGGCTTCGACGACGATGCCAGTGTAGTTGACAAATTAACCGTTTTGGGATATAGAAGCCAATTATTGGCTATCTCTGAAACAAAAAGCGAGAACTGGGTTCTCGCTTTTTTGTGTTTGTTGGGGGCGATCGCATCAGACAGAAAACCCGCAGGCTAAAGCCTGGGGCTATACGGACGAAGCCCGCCTGCGCGGGCTAATCCAGAAAATCGACTTTTTACAACCAGATTTGGTATTAGAAGGCTGACCCATTGTCTCAGGAGATCGCCCCAATGGTGTTAGGGTCGCGACAGTAGAGGCAGCCACTGTTGGGGAAAGGGGTGACGGATAAAGACTTTAGCAGCCTGTTGATAATGAGAGAAGGACCGGGCGAGATTATCGATGCGATCGCCCTGTAAGCGCTCACTATAGGCTAAAGCTAGATTATCGTGGGTGGCTCCCCAGGGTTGGGATTGGAGGCGATCGCAGGGAAACAGGGGGAGGGCCGTTTCACCACAGGCGATCGCAATTTCTATCAGGGAGGCTTTTTTCCCTTCGGAATAGTTCCAAATCTGGCCGCCTAGATTGAC
>CAYUEH010000072.1:0-14159 GCA_964442465.1 uncultured Laspinema sp.
CTGGCCAAGTTGAAGGTTGGGAATACGGGACGAGTGTTTATTATGGAACGGGATGGTTTGCTCGTCGGCAGTTCTAACTTAGAACTCCCCTATCGAATTTGGGAGGACAATTCAATTAAACGGTTGCAACGACTTCAGGGGATAGAGAGTCAAGACCCTTTGGTGCAAAAAACCAGTGAATATTTGCGATCGCACGTCACAAATTGGTCATCCCTGAAGACATCTAAAGCGTTAACCTTTCCCATCGACGGAAATCTTCATTATTTACAACTGGTTCCCTTCGAGGATGAGTTGGGATTAGATTGGCTGATTGCCGTGGTGATTCCTGCTGCGGATTTTATGCAGGACATCGAAGCTAACACTCGTCTGATGTTTTTTCTCTGTATCCTCGCTCTTTTTGGGGCGATCGGCTGCGGACTGATGACCGCTAGATGGATCACCGAACCGATTTTATCCCTCAATTTAGCCGCTAGGGATATAGCCAAAGGAGCACGGCACAAACCCGTGAATATCTCTCAGATTCATGAAGTGGGAGAATTAGCCCGTTCTTTTAATCAAATGGCAGATCAACTCCAAGACTCTTTAGCCGAACTGCAAACTTTAAATCAGGCCCTCTCTCAGAGTGAACGCCGCTTGCAGGAGTTCCTAGAAGCCTTGCCCGTGGGCGTGACGGTGATGAATCCTGATGGCAGTTTGACCTATCTTAATCCCACAGGAGAATGCTTGTTTAGAAAAGGTATTGTTCCCAACGTCACCGCCCAAGATTTATCGAAAACCTATCAAGTGTATCGGACCGGGACGGATCAACTTTACCCCACGGAAGAACTCCCTGGCATCCGGGCATTAAGGGGGGAAACCGTGAGCATTGATGATTTAGAAATTCGCTTTGAGTCGGGGGAGATTGTTCCTTTAAAAATTAATTCAATTCCGATTTATGATCCAGAGGGACAAATTATTTATGCGATCAATGCTTATGAAGATATTTCTGAAATTCAAGAAGCTAAAGCTGTTTTAAACGATTATAATCGAGTTTTGAAACAAGAAGTGGAAGCCCGGACCACTGAATTGTTGGCGGCTAAAGAAGCGGCGGAAATTGCGAACCGAGCGAAAAGCAGATTTTTAGCGAATATGAGCCATGAATTGCGAACGCCCTTGAATGCAATTCTCGGGTTTACTCAGTTGATTGGACGGCATCCCAATTTACCCCTAGAATGTCGAGACCAAACCGAGATTATTCGGCGCAGTGGTCAACATCTATTAACGCTGATTAATGATGTTTTGGATATGGCCAAGATTGAATCGGGACGCATGAGTGTGATGGAAACCGACTTTGATTTGTATCGCTTACTCAATGAGGTCAAATCGATGTTTGACTTGAAAGCCCAGGAAAAAGGATTGCAGCTTTCCGTAGACTATGGTCCCCAGGTTCCCCGATATTTACAGACTGATGAAATCAAACTGCGACAGGTGTTGATTAATGTCTTAGGAAATGCCATGAAGTTTACCCAAACTGGAGGGGTCGAGTTATGGGTGAGACGAATGACGCCGAATCAGGAGTCGAGTCCGGTGGGGGTGGTTCAGACTGGGGCAAGTTCTGCGGTGGAGAACCATCTGTTAGTCTTGGAAGTGAGAGATACGGGACCGGGAATTGCGCCCGAAGATATGGAGAGTTTGTTTGATGCTTTTATGCAAACCCAAAGCGGATCCAAATCTGCGGAAGGAACGGGACTCGGATTACCGATCGCCCGCAAGTTTGTCCAACTGATGGGAGGGGAGATCCGCGTGGAATCGTTCGTGGGACGAGGGAGTTGCTTCACAGTTTATCTGCCGGTGAAGGAAGTCTCGGAAATCCCCGAGGCAACCCCAGCCACTGCACCCCGTCCCGTGGCCCTAGCCCCGAACCAACCCCGGTATCGGATTGCAATTGTGGATGATCAATTAGATAATCGGCAACTATTACTCGCCCTGTTGTCTCCCTTCGGCTTTGAACTGCGGGAAGCGACGAATGGGTTAGAGGCGATCGCCCTATGGTCCGCTTGGCATCCTGATATGATGTTTATGGATCTGCAAATGCCAGTCTTAGATGGTTATCAAGCCACCCAAAGAATTAAAGCAACTGCCTCAGATCATCCCACTGTGATTATTGCCGTCACCGCCAGTATCCTCGCCTCAGAAACAGCCCGTATCCTTTCGGCAGGATGCGATGATTGGATTCGTAAACCCTTTGTGGAATCCACTATTTTTGAGACAATACAGAACTATATCGGTGTGCAATTTATTGATGAAAAACCATCCCATCCAGAACCCGAGCGCTTCATGCCGCCGATTTTACTCAATCCAGCCTTGCTGTCGGACCTGCCTGGGGGGATTCTCGAAGAACTGGAACGGGCCGTTGTCTGCATTGATGTAGCCGCAATGAACCAGGCGATCGCCCAAATTGCCCTCCATCCCCCGGAGGAAAATGCTGCGATCGCCAAGGCCCTAAAGCAGTGGGTCGATGAATTTGATTATCCGAGTATTTTGTCGTTTATTCGTCAGAGTCAATTATAAAAATGAACAGTCCTAAACCGGCCGATAATATATTAGTCGTAGACGATACCCCAGAAAATCTCCGTCTGTTAACCCAAGTCTTGTCCCAACGGGGGTATGTGGTGCGTCCAGTCCTAGAGGGATTTTCCGCGATCGCCGCTGCGGTTGTCCATCCCCCGGATCTGATTTTGCTGGATATTTTAATGCCTCAACCCGATGGCTATGAAGTTTGCCAACTCCTCAAAGCTGACCCCAGGACTCAGGATATTCCGATTATTTTTCTAACGGCTTTAAGCGATGCCCTAGATAAAGTTAAAGCCTTTTCCCTCGGGGCTGTGGATTATATTACCAAACCCTTTGAGGTCGAAGAAGTTATTGCCCGAATTGAGAATCAACTGCGCTTGCGATCGCTGCAAAAAGAACTGGAAGCTAAAAATCTTCACCTCCACCAAGAAATCCAAAATCGCCGGGTAGCAGAAACCGCCCTCCTAGATCGGGCGGAAGAACTGCGCATTCAAAATACCCTCTTAACCGACCTCGCCAAAAGTCCAGACCTCTACCAGGGAGATCAGACAGCCGCCTTTCACGAACTGATCGCCGCTGCGGTCAACTATTTAAACCTCGATCGCGCCGGGGTGTGGTTGTATGACGAACAGAGCACGAAACTTAACCGATTAGCCAGCTTTGAAAAAAATTTAGAAGGGGTAGAGGCAGTCGATGGGGATAGTTTAGGGGCTTATTTAGCCTCCCAATCAGCCACCTCCAAGAATTCCCTCACCTTTGTCTGCCACCGGGAGGAGGAGGACCCCACCGATTCTCCCTGGCAGTCCTTCTCCAAGGGTTCCCTGTCCCTGGCCCCGATCCGCCAGGACGGTCAAACCATTGGATTCTTAGAAAGTGCTAGGGTGACCAGCGATCGCCTCTGGACCCCGGAGGAGGAAAATTTCATTCGTTCCCTGGCGGACTTGGCTGCGGTGATCCTGCAAGGGGCCAAACGACAACAGGCCGATCGCCAGCGTCAGATCACGGAAGAAAAGTTTGCCTTAGCCTTTCGCGCTTCTCCCGATGCGGTCGCCATCCTGTCTTGGCCCGAATGCCGGTATTTAGAAGTCAATGAAGGATTTTGTCAGCAACGGGGCTATGCGCGTGCGGAAATCCTCGGCAAGACCTCTGAAGAACTCAATTTTATTGTCAATCCAGAAGTCGCTACCGCCATTTTGGAGCAATTTCGCCAGCAACGCAGCCTGACCAACATAGAAACCCAAATTCGCACCAAAACCGGGGAAATCAAAACGATTCTGATCTGTGCCGAACCCGTTGATCTCGATGGGAATCCTGGCATTTTGACCTTTAGTAAAGATATCACCGATCGCGAACAAAACCGACAGGCGATCGAACAACAATTACACCGGAGTAATCTGCTGCGGGAAATCACCGATCGCATTCGCAGCGAAATCGAAACCCAGCAAGTTTTTGAAACCGCTGCCTTCGGGATTGGACGGGCCTTTAAAGTTTGTCGATGCCTGATTCATACCTATGTAGATGAACCTGTGCCGATGATTCCGGTGATTGGAGAATATTTAAGTCCGGGCCATTCCTCCCTCAAACCCCGCACCATTTACCTGGCAGACAATCCCGGATTACAATCCTTGCTATCGGAGGAACGGGCGATCTCCTCCGATGATGTCAATACCGACCCCAGGCTGGAGGGAGCCAATTCCCTGCATCGCCAAGTCACCATCAAGTCGATGTTATCCGTGGGAATTTTTTATCAAGGTCAAGCCAATGGGATTATCAGCTTGCATCAGTGCGATCGGTTTCGCCAGTGGACCGCACAAGAGGTAGAACTGATCGAGGCGATCGCCGCCCAACTGGGAATTGCGATCGCCCAAGCCCGACTCCTAGAAGAGGAACAACAAGCCCGCCTCGCCTTTGAGCAACAAAATCTCCAGTTACAACGAGAAATCAGCGAACGCCGCATCGCCCAAGAAGCCCTCCGCCACAGCGAACAGAAATATCGCGCCCTCGTAGATGCCTCACAAGATGTCATTTGGTCGATAGACATCCGGGGTTGTTATACCTTTGTCAATCCAGCAGTCGAAACAATTTACGGTTATACTCCCAGCGCAATCCTCGGCTGCAAACTCACTCAATTTGTCGCCCCGGAATACCGTTCGAGGGAAAGAAAGCTCCTGCGACAGTTGCTGCAAGAGGGAGAACCCTTACTTCAACATGAAACCCGCTATCAGCGTCAAGACGGCAAACAGATATACGTCCTGGTGAATGCGATCGCCTTACGGGACTCCGAAGGACGGATTCGCGGGGCCACCGGCACCACCATCGAGATCACCGAACGCCGCCAGCAGGAAGAAGCCTTGCGCGCAATGGTAGAAGGCAGCGCTGCCGCCGCTGGCATGGAATACTTCCGCGCCTGTGTTCGGTCCATCGCCAACGTCCTGCAAGTCAAATATGCCCTCCTGGCGGAATATAGCAACGCGACCCCAAATCGGGCCCGTTCCCTGGCCTTTTGGCTTGGCAATCGCTGGAGTGAACCCATCGAGTATGAACTCCCCGGAACCCCCTGTGATCTGGTGCTAAAAACGGGCCAAACCTGTTATTATTCCCAATCGCTCCAAACTCAATTTCCCACGGACCTCGGCTTAGTGACTCTCAATGCCCAGAGTTATCTGGGTTTACCCATCCAAACTGCCCAGGGCGAAATCTTAGGCTATCTAGCGATCCTCGATGACAAACCCATGTTTGCCACGGCTCACACTGAATCAATTTTAAAACTGTTTGCCGATCGCACTGCTGTGGAAATCCAACGATTGAAATCAGAGCAAGCCCTGCAACAAAGTGAGCAACGATTTCGGGCCATTTTCAACTCCATGTTCCAATTGATCGGCCTGCTCAACCCCGATGGCACCGTCTTGGAACTGAATCAAACCGCCCTGGATTTTATCGGCTTAGAACCGACCCAAGTCGTCGGTAAACTCTTCTGGGAACTGCCTTGGTGGAATCGGTCTGCGGCACAGCAACAGCAACTCATGGCGGCCATCTCCCAGGCATCCCAGGGGGAATTTATCCGCTATCAAGTCGAAGCGACAGGGGTTCAAGGGAGGAGCATCACCCTGGACTTTTCCCTCAAACCCGTCCTGGATGAACAGGGGAGGGCCATCTTGCTCATCCCCGAAGGACGAGACATCAGCGAGCGCGTCTCGGCGCAAGTCCAGTTACAACGCACCACTCAACGCCTGCAATACTTGCTCAGTTCCAGTCCCGCGATTATCTATAGTGCGGAAATAGTCGCTCCTTATCGTGCCACCTTTATGAGTGAAAACGTCCAGATGATCCTGGGATATGAAGCGCGAGACTTTGTAGAAGACCCCAAATTTTGGCGCGATCGGGTTCATCCCGAAGACCGCGATCGCCTCTTCGGACAAATCCCCAACCTGCTCTCTCAAGGCCATCTGAGTTCAGAATATCGGTTTCTCCATGCCGACGGCACTTATCGCTGGTTTGACGATCGCATGAGATTAGTCCGGGATGAAATCGGCAATGCCACGGAGTGCGTGGGGTATTGGATCGATATCACGGAGCGTAAAATCGCACAACAGTCATTCCAGGCGAGTCAGCGCCGCTATCAAACCTTAGCAGAAGCCTCTCCCGTGGGGATTTTCCACACCGATGCTGAGGGGAACTGTTTGTATGTCAATCAACGCTGGAGTGAAATCACCGGACTATCCCAGGCGGAATCCATCGGACCGGGATGGATGAGTACCTTACACCCGGAAGACCGCAATCGAGTGAGTCACGACTGTCACACCGCTTCTGAAAATCAAGTCCCGTTTAAGTCCGAGTATCGGTTCTTACGTCCTGATGGAAAAATTACCTGGGTCATCGGTCAGGCGATCGCCGAAACCCACCCGGACGGCACTTTAAAAGGGTACATTGGCACGATTTCCGATATTACCGATCGCAAACTGGCAGAAAATGACCTTTTAGAACGCTCAGAACGCGATCGGGCCCTTTTTACCCTGTTCCAACGGATGCGCCAAACCTTGGAACTCGACCAGATTTTCGCGGCGACAACGGAGGATTTACGACAACTCCTAGAAAGCGATCGGGTCGTCGTCTATCGCTGTCCTCCGGAACCGGATCAGAACTCAATTTGGGAGTCTGTGGCTCCAGAATGGGTCCCCCTGATGGCGACACCGGATGGGAAACCCCCACAGCAACTCCTCCGAGATCCAGGGTTGAGGGATACTGAAGCCGCTTTGAGTGCCTGGAACTTGACCCTGGAAGCCCTAAACCCGCGCGATCGCCACCCCGACCCCCTCTATCCTCACCCGTCGGATTTGCCCTGTCTGGTCATCCCTGACCTCACCCAGGCCCCTTTACACCCCGACGAACTCCCCCATCTCTATCGATTGCAAGGGCAAGCCTATCTGATTGTCCCAATTCTTGCCCATAATCAACTCTGGGGACTGTTAGCAATCTATCAAAATAGCGGTCCGCGCTATTGGAAACAAGCAGATGTGAATATTGCCATCCAAATTGCCTCCCAATTAGGGGTAGCCTTGCAGCAAGCGCAACTGCTCGAACGGACCCAAAAGCAAGCTCAGGCCCTCCAAAAAGCGGCGATCGCTGCTGATACCGCCAACCGGGCCAAAAGCGAATTTCTCGCCAATATGAGTCATGAATTGCGAACTCCCCTGAATGCCATCCTCGGCTTTTCCCAAGTGATGACCCGCGATCTCTCCTTGAACAGCCAACAAGCGGAGCAATTACGGATTATTAATCGCGCTGGAGAACATCTGCTAGATTTAATTAATGACATTTTGGAAATGTCCAAAATTGAAGCAGGCCGCACAGCTTTTCATGAAACCAATTTTGACTTATTAGATCTGCTGGAAAATCTGGAAACGATGTTGCGACTCAAGGCTAAATCTAAAGGGTTACAGCTTGAGTTGGAGATTGATCCCCAAGTGCCGCAATTTATCAGCACCGATGAAGGAAAACTGCGGCAAGTGTTACTGAATATTTTGGGAAATGCCATTAAATTTACCCAAACTGGAGGGATTTTTCTGCGGGTTCGGGTTGCCAGGGACGAGGGGACGGAACCCGGGGAAACCGTTACGGGCGATCGCCTCCCCAAACTTTCCTTTGAAATTGAAGACACGGGTCCGGGAATTGCCCCCCACGAAATGCACCGGCTGTTTGAACCCTTTGCTCAAACCGAAACCGGGATGAAATCCGGACAAGGCACCGGACTGGGGTTACCAATTAGCCAGAAATTTGTGGAAATGATGGGGGGACAAATTCAGGTCCGCAGCATCCTCAATCAAGGAACAGTGTTTTCCTTTGACCTGACCCCCGGCCACGGGGAACCCGTGAAGAGTCCCCAGAGACAGGCTAAACCCCGTGCAGTCGCCTTAGCACCCAATCAACCGGAATACCGGATTTTAGCCGTCGATGATGCCTTTGAAAGCCGTCTGCTGCTGATTACTTTGTTCTCCGGATTAGGATTTTCTGTCCGGGGTGCAGCCACGGGTCGCGAGGCCCTGGAAATTTGGGAAAACTGGGATCCCCATTTAATTTGGATGGATATGAGGATGCCAGATATTGATGGGTTTGAAGCCACTCGCCGGATTAAAGCCACCCCAAAGGGTCAAAACACAGTGGTGATTGCATTAACCGCCAGTGCCTTTGAAGAAGACCGTCAACTGGTGCTTGCTGCCGGATGTAATGATTTTATTCACAAGCCTTTTCGTGAAGAACTTTTGCTCTCCAAGGTCGGTGAGCATATAGGGGTACGATATATTTATGATGAGCCAATAGAGTCAGACTCCGACAACAAGATTCAAGATTCAACAGAGGATTCAGGCTTTATTCTGGAGGCTCAATCTTTCCAAGTCATGCCTCGGGATTGGGTGGTTCGCGTTTATGATGCAGCCTGCCAATGTAGTGATGATATGATTTTGGAGTTAATTGAGGAAATTCCCCCTGAGAATGCTCCGCTCGCCCAGGCACTGACAGAACTGGCAAATAACTTTCAATTTGAAATGGTAATGGCACTGACGCAACAGGAGAAATCATGAATTCAGGACCCCTCGAACATACCCCCAAAGATATTCTGATTGTGGACGATACCCCCATCAATCTCCGAGTCTTGGCTAAGATTCTCAGCGATCGCGGCTATAAAGTCCGCAAAGCCCTCAATGGTCAAATTGCTCTGACCGCTTGTCAAACCCTGTTACCGGATGTGATTTTGCTGGATATTATGATGCCGGATATGGATGGCTATGAGGTCTGTCAACGGCTGAAATCTGACCCGATGACTCAGGATATTCCCGTGATTTTTATCAGTGCCTTGGAAGATGAATGGGATAAGGTCAAAGCCTTTAAAAGTGGGGGGTCTGATTATATTACCAAACCCTTTCAGATTGAAGAGGTCCTCGCCCGAGTTAAACATCATCTGACCCTTCAACAACTCCAATATCAACTCAAAGTCCAAAATGCAGAATTGCAATCCTTAAATGCTCAACTGGTGCGGTCTAATCTGGAACTGGAGCAATTTGCTCACGTGGCATCCCAGGATTTACAATCTCCCCTGCAAGTGATTATTGGCAATGCGGATTTACTGACCTGGAAATATGAACAGCAACTCGGTCCCGATGGCGATCGCTATCTCACCAATATTATTGAGGCTTCCGGGAGAATGACCCAACTGATTCAGGACTTACTGACCTATTCTAAAGTCGGCATTCCCCCGCAACCCCAAAAGTTTGAATCTATTGATTCCAACTTTGTATTAGAAGAAGCCCTGGCCAATTTAAGTGGAGAAATTTCCAAAAGTGGGGCGGTTATTACCCATTCCCATCTGCCTACCGTCAGGGGAAATGAAAGTCAATTGAGGCAGCTTTTTCAAAATATGATGGCTAACGCGATCAAGTTTAGACTCCCGAATGTTTCCCCCCAAATAGAGATTTCCTGTAATCAGAATAGTCCAGAAGAATGGCAGTTTGAAATCCGGGATAATGGCATTGGCATCGATCCTGACCAAGGCGATCGCATCTTTGAGGCATTTTATCGTCTGCATTCCTACGATGAATATCCCGGGACCGGCATTGGGTTGACCCTCTGCAAAAAAATCGTCGAACGTCACGGGGGAAGACTCTGGTTTGATTCCATCAAGGGGGAGGGAAGCTCATTCTATTTTACCCTCCCTGCCCTAAAATCCTCAACCGACAAGGGTGATTGATGATCGTTATCCATCAGTCATGGGTCTCATCCCTCTGTTGATTGACTATTCCAGTTATTCCCTTTAACCCTTTACGAAAGATGACTTCTTAAATCGATCACCTGAATCCATCAATAGTTTGAAAATGGGGAGATAGCCAGCATGAAAACAACAACAACATTCAGGGGTATCCTATCACCGGCTCAATCTATCCCAGTTCCCTTCAATGCCAAGGGCTTCAACCAATCTGCATCCACCCTAAACCGGCTCAGTTATGGGCAGTTTTAATCAAAATAGGGATGCATAAATTATGAGTGAAGGATTAGAAACATCATGGAAAGGAAACATTCTCCTTGTGGATGATACCCCGGATAATTTGCGGGTCTTATCCTCTATTTTGACGAAACATGGCTATTATCTTCGCAAAGCCTTAAATGGAGAAATGGCGATTACTGCTGCCCATGCCTTAATCCCGGATTTAATTCTCCTGGATATTAATATGCCCTGTATGGATGGATATGAAGTTTGTAGCGCTTTAAAACAATCAGAAAAAACCCAAAATATTCCGATTATTTTTATCAGTGTTTTAGATGATGTTTTGGATAAAGTAAAAGCCTTTCAAGTGGGAGGCATTGATTATATTACCAAACCGTTTCAGCTAGAAGAAGTTATTGCTCGCATTGAAAATCAACTCAAAATTCAACGGTTGCAAGAGGAACTCCAAGAAAAAAATCGCATTTTAGAAGAAAAAAATATCCTACTTACCCGGGAAATTGATCAGAGAAAAAAGGCAGAAAATGCCTTAAAAAAAGCCAATCAAAAATTACAAAAACTGGTCTGCATCGACGGATTAACAAAAGTATCTAACCGTCGTAAATTTGATGAATATCTTAAACAAGAATGGGTCCGATTAGGGCGTCAAAATAATCCTTTATCCTTAATTCTATGCGATATTGACTATTTTAAAGCCTATAACGATACTTATGGTCATCCCGCTGGAGATGAATGTTTAAAACAGGTGGCCCAAGCCATTTGTCAGGCGGTCAAACGTCCGGCAGATTTAGTCGCCCGCTATGGCGGTGAAGAATTTGCCGCCATCCTTCCCCATACCCATTCCACGGCAGCCTTGTCCGTCGCCCGCAACATTCAGCGGAAAATACAACAGCTAAATATTAAACATTGTGCATCTGATGTCTGCGATATCGTGACCATCAGTCTGGGAATCTGTACCATGATTCCAACAGGAGAAGCGTCCACTGATACCCTGATTTTAAGCGCCGACAAAGCCCTCTATCAAGCCAAGCAAACCGGGAGAAATTGCTATTGTACTTACCTACCTCAACCCCAGGGTGAAGCCTTTAAATGTGGAAATTATCAAGGTAAATGGCTTGAATAAATCCCAGGATCCGGCATGGAGCCCCCCGGGTTTTGCATTCTTTACAGAGATGGGGGAAGAAATGCTGTGTTCTTCCCTCTCGTGGAATGGTTAGGGATTGGGCATAATCTCCTCGACAACCTCTTTAAAGTTTGATAGACTGAAGCGCATCAAGTTTTTCAAATTTTATTGATTGACCGAGCCTTTATAATCTGATGAATAAAAATAACACCAGCCCTGAACCTTCAGATATTCTGATTGTTGACGATACCCCAGCTAATCTCCGGCTTTTGTCCATCATTCTTACCCGAAAAGGTTATCGGGTTCGGAAAGCCCTCACCCCTCTGATGGCACTCAATGCGGTAGAACTCAGTTTACCTCACCTGATTTTGCTGGATATTAATATGCCAGAAATGAATGGGTATCAGGTTTGTTCCAAGCTAAAAGGAAATCCCACTACTCGGGAAATCCCGATTATTTTTATTAGTGCCCTCGATGATGTTTTTGATAAAATAAAAGCCTTTGAAGTGGGGGGTAATGATTATATCACCAAACCCTTTCAAGAAGCGGAAGTTTTAGTGCGCGTCGAGCATCAATTAAAATTGCGATCGCTCCAAATGGAACTGTTGCATAAAAATCGGGTCTTAGAACAAACTTTAACCGAATTGAAACAAGTCCAAAATCACATCATTCAAAATGAAAAAATGGTCAGCCTCGGCCAACTGGTGGCGGGAGTTTGCCACGAAATCAACAATCCCGTTAATTTCATTTCCGGCAATCTGACTTATGTCAAAACTTATGTGAAGCAATTATTAGGGTTGCTCCACGAGTATCGTCAGGCCTTAGGCTCTATTCCCCCGGAACTCCAACAACTTGAAGAGGAAATTGAGTTAGACTTTCTAATCGAGGATTTCCCAAAATTGGTCCTTTCCATGGAAGGGGGAGCCGAACGGATCCGCAGGATTGTGGAATCTCTGCGCAATTTTTCCAGACTGGATGAAGCGGAACTCAAATCAGTGGATCTCCATGAAGGATTGGAGAGCACGTTAATGATGTTAGGACATCGCCTGGAACCGAGTGGCGATCGCCCGGGAATTACCATCATTAAAAACTATGCTCAACTCCCCCTCGTCCGTTGCTATGCCGCTCAACTCAATCAAGTCTTTATGAATCTCCTCACCAATGCGATCGATGCCCTAGAATCACGACCTCCCCACCCCCAGTCCCCCCCAAATAGCCAGGACAAAGGGGCGATCGGCCCTGAACCTCCTGCCCCCACCATCTGGATTAACAGCGCACAACCCACCGAAAACACCGTCACCATCTCCATCGCCGATAATGGTCCCGGAATGACCCTCGAATTACAACAACAAGCCTTTGACCCATTTTTTACCACGAAAGAAGTCGGATATGGCACCGGATTAGGATTATCCATTTCCTACCAAATTCTCGTAGAAGGACATGGGGGAACCCTCAATTGTCAGAGTTTGCCCGGAAGGGGAACCACTTTTACCCTCGGACTGCCCATTCAATGTCCCCCAAAACCCGAAAAATAGCACCGATACCTCCCCCTGACAACCCTAGCTGCCCTCGTGACGCCCTTCAGCCACGTCACGAGGACCCCGGGAGAAAAAATCTCCGCTCCTGATCCTGGGCAAATCAGCGTACAATATATAATCGAAGCAGTTCCCCCACGGGATTGGGTAGCCATCATCATGCAAGTTTTATTTAAAATCGTTCGCCAAAGCCAAAATACTGGCCCTCGGATCCAAACCTATCAACTCGATGTAGAACCGGGGAATACCATCCTCGATTGTCTGAATCGGATTAAATGGGAGCAAGACGGAACCCTCGCCTTTCGTAAAAATTGCCGCAATACCATCTGCGGCAGTTGCTCCATGCGGATTAATGGCCGTTCCGCCCTCGCCTGTAAAGAGAATATCGGCGCTGAAGTCGCCCGATTAAACCAAATCTCCGAACAGAGCACCGAAACCGACTCCGCCACCCGCGATCGCGAACAAACCGAAAACGCGGCACTGAATGCCTTACCCGGTGCACCCCCCAGGGCGACTGCACCGGGAGCCATTCCAGAAATTACCATTGCGCCAATGGGAAATATGCCCGTTGTCAAGGATTTGGTCGTGGATATGCAGCGGTTTTGGAACAATCTCGAAGCCGTTGATCCCTATGTGAGTAATAGTGCCAGGAAAATCCCCGAACGAGAATTTCTCCAAACTCCCGAGGAGCGATCGCGCCTAGAAGAAAGCGGCAATTGTATCCTCTGCGGTGCCTGCTATTCTGAATGCAACGCCGTGGAAGTCAACCCGAACTTTGTCGGTCCCCATGCCCTCGCCAAAGCCTATCGCATGGTCGAAGACGATCGCGACGACCAAACCGAATCCCGCTTACAAAACTATAACCAACCTAACTCCGGAGTCTGGAATTGCACCCGCTGCTTTTACTGTAATTCCGTTTGTCCAATGGGCGTCGAACCCCTGGATAAAATTGGTAAAATTAAGGACGAAATTCTCGAACGCAACGATGACCAAGCCAGCCGTCCCATTCGTCATCGCAAAGTCTTAATTGATTTAGTCAAAAAAGGCGGCTGGGTCGATGAACGCAAATTTGCCGTGATGGTCGTCGGTAATTTCTTCCGAGATATCAAAGGATTATTAAGCCTGGGCCCGGTGGGATTCCAGTCGATTAAACGAGGCAAACTACCCTTAACCTTTGAACCCTCTGAAGGCACCGACGAAGTGCGATCGCTGATTGAATCCGTTCAAGAACTCGAATCTAAATCCTCGAAAGCTCCTAAACAATAACCCCAATGACTGAACCCAAACCCACCCCAACCCAACCCCCCGTTCAAGATTTACCCGCCGAACCTGAACCGGCCTTTGGATGGACTGAATATGCAGAACGCATCAATGGCAGAGTTGCCATGATTGCTTTTCTCGCCTTGCTCTTACTCGAAGCCTTCACCCATCAAGACCTCTTTACCTGGTTAGGATT